>CAZVMA010000035.1:5272-7742 GCA_964628545.1 uncultured Pseudomonadales bacterium
GCACGACATCCGCGCAGGCGGCCATGCCGAAACCGCCGCCGACGCAGGTGCCTTCCACCGCCGCGATGACGGCGCAGGGCAGTCGGTTCAGCCGCACCAGCACATCGCCAAAGGCTCGATAGCGCGCGTGTGCCGGGTCTGGCCCGTGTGTCGGCGCGGGTGGTGTATCGCGCATTGCGTTCAGGTCGCCGCCGGCGCAGAAGTGGCCGCCGGCTCCGCGCAGCACGGTCACCCGGATGTCGTCGCGCGTGTGCAGCCAGTCGACAGCGGCGCCGATCTCGTCCATCAGTTGGCCCCCGAGCGCATTGCGGGTGTGCGGACGATTGAACAGCAGCGTGGCTACGCCGTCATCGACGGTGACCACAAGGTCCTGAAAGGTCGGCAGAGGGTAGTCCATTGTGAGCGTGGCGGCCGCGGCATTCGGGCGATGAACGGAGTCT
Source organism: uncultured Pseudomonadales bacterium (assembly GCA_964628545.1). Taxonomy (GTDB): domain Bacteria; phylum Pseudomonadota; class Gammaproteobacteria; order Pseudomonadales; family Azotimanducaceae; genus UBA7803. The sequence goes on from CAZVMA010000035.1 coordinate 5,713, forward strand.
AGCGAGAGCGCATCGGGGTTAACATGGTGGCATGCACGATCACGCCACCGACCGAGCGCCCGACGCAGTTGACGACCCCCGCTATCGCCCCGTGCAGCGGGCGTTTGTTCGGGCCCACAGAGATCAGGATCCCGGGCGTGTGCGGCTGGGTCGCGCGCCGGTCGGCGTGGATCTGCGGCTGGCCGCCGAGCAGATTCAGGCGTGGCAAAAGCTGCGCGAGAAAGCGCCCGCTTGGGCGAATACCGATGACCTGGTGCTGCCGCCGCCGCGCGCGATCGAACAGGCGTCGTCCCCTTTGACGGCCGCCTACAAGGCAGGCCTGCTGGCCGGCCCCGTGCTGGTTGACCTGTCCGGTGGTCTTGGCATCGATGCGCTGGCCTTCGCCGGACGCTTTCCTCTGGTCTGGCACGTAGAGCACGATGCCGGAATCAGTCGGGCGTTTGCCTGGAACGCGCCGCTTCTAGGCGTGAGCAATATCCGCGTGCTGCATGGTGAAGCCGAAGCCGTGGTATCGGCGCTGCCGACGGATGCCGCGGTGTACGTCGATCCGGCCCGGCGCGACTCGGCTGATCGGCGGGTCGAGGGGTTCGCGGCCTCGAGCCCGGATATGACCACGCTGCTGCCGGCGCTGCTTGGGCGCGGACACGCTGTTCTGATCAAAGCCGCACCTATGCTGGATCTGGTCGCCGCCCTGCGGTCGCTGCAGCGCGTCCGGGCCGCGCACGTGGTCAGCATGGGCAACGTCTGTCGTGAGCTTTTGTTTTTGTGCACCCCGGATGCCCCCGATGCCGCGGCGTCCGAGCACGTGCTGGACCGTGTGCCCATCACTTGCGTCGATCTTGGCGACCGCACCTCGTCGCCACCGTTCGTCTTCTGCCGCGCCGAAGAACGCGCGGCGGCGCTCTCTTACGGAGCCCCGTGCCGCTACCTCTACGACGCGCACGCGGCCCTTCGCAAGGCTGGCGCCTTCCGCGCGATTGCCTCGGCGTACGGATTGACCAAGCTGGGTCCGCAGAGCCATCTGTACACGGCGGATCGGCTGGTGCCGGAGTTTCCTGGCCGCATCTTCGTGCTGCGCGCCGCGGTGAGCGGCGATCCGCGGGCGCATCTGACAGACAGCCGGGCCAACGTCATCTCGCGCAACCATCCCCTATCAGCAGACGCGCTGCGCGCGCGCTACCGGCTGCGGGACGGGGGCGACGATTTCGTGATCGGCTATCGGGACGCCGATGATCGCCCGCGCGTGCTGGTGGCGGAACGGGCTCAGCAGGCCGCTGCAGGCGTTTGACCGGGCGTTGCGCGCTGGGCAAGTGCGCTCGACTTTGACGCGCGCGCGGTCTCTGTGATCATAAGGGCTGTCGTTGAACGCGGGCGCCGCAGGGCCGCGTCCGCACTTTGGGAGAACACAGGTGGATTACGATGAAGTGGTGCTTGGGCGTCGCAGTACTCGCGGGTTCAGGCAGCAGCCAGTGCCGCGTGAGGTGATTGAGGACGTGATCCGGCTGGCCGTGCGCGCACCGTCGTCCATGAACACCCAACCCTGGCACCTGTACGTTGTGGCGGGGGAGGCCCTCGACAACATCCGGCGCGAGAACACCGAGCGCAACCTGGGCGGGGTACCGCCGTCGCGCGAGATTCGGCCGGGCAGCGCTTATGCGGGGGCGCACCGTGATCGCCAGATCGAGATTGCCGTGCAGCTGTTTCAGGCCATGGGCATCGAGCGGCACGACGCCGAGAAACGGCAGGACTGGGTGCTGCGCGGCTTTCGCCAGTTCGACGCACCGCTGTCCGTGGTCGTGACCTTCGACAAAGCGCTGGAAGGAGGCGATGTCGCGCCGTTCGATTGCGGCGCCATTGTGAACGCGTTGGTGAACGCGGCGTGGTCGCGCGGCCTCGGGTGCGTGATCAACAGCCAGGGCATCATGCAGTCGCCGGTGGTTCGAAAGTACGCCGGTATTCCGGATGATCAGGTGATCATGATCTGCGTCGCCATGGGCTACCCGGACGACAGCTTCCCGGCCAACGCCGTG
>CAZVMA010000035.1:7752-9691 GCA_964628545.1 uncultured Pseudomonadales bacterium
ACGCCGTGGTGTCGAAGCGCCGCGAAGTAGGGGACGTGGCGACGTTTGTCGGGCTCTGAGTCAGGCAACGCGGCGATCCTTGATGCCGGTCTTCAACCAGAGCGTGCTTGCCCCTGCAGAAGCGCTCTGTGAGACTCTGGGCGTCGTGTTTACGTATCGCACAGGCGGGAATGCTGATGTCGAACCTGACTCCTGATCGGCCGCGGTCTCGGGGATTTTCCCGGCTCTGGTTGCGCAAATCGGTCGAACAGATGCGCGCTGAACACGAGGCGGGCAAACTGAAGCGCAGCCTCGACGCGTTCAATCTGGTCTCGCTCGGGATTGGCTGCATCATCGGTACCGGCATCTTCGTGCTCACCGGACGCGCCGCGGCAGACTTCGCCGGGCCGGCAATCACCGTCTCGTTCATCATCACCGGCGTGCTCTGCGCGTTTGTGGCGCTCTGTTACGCCGAGCTGGCGGCGATGCTGCCGGTCTCGGGCTCGGCCTATTCGTACACCTACGCGTCGGTTGGCGAGTTCGCGGCCTGGATCATGGGTCTGCTGCTGCTGCTGGAGTACGGACTGGCGGCCGCAACCGTGGCGGCGGGGTGGTCCGGGTACTTCGTGAGTCTGCTGCACGACATTGGCATCGACGTGCCGGCGGTGTTGGCCGCCGCACCGGGCGTCACCGTTACGCTGCCGGACGGCAGCAGCGCGGCGGGCATCGTAAACCTGCCGGCGGTGCTGGCCATCGCCGCGGTTACCGGGCTTCTGGTGCTCGGCATTTCCGAGTCGGCGCGCGTCAACAACATCATCGTGGCGATCAAGCTGTCGGTCGTGATCGCGTTCATCGCCATTGGTGCGTTTTTCGTCGACCCGGATCTCTGGTCGCCGCTGGTGCCGGAAGAGGTGCCGCCGCCGGTTGGTGTCGAGCGCGGACTCTGGAACGATATTCTGCGTGCGCTGGGTGACGTGCTGACCGGGCAGAATGACTCCGCCTACGGCATTGGCGGCATCATCAGCGGCGCGGCCGTGATCTTCTTCGCCTATATCGGCTTCGAGGCCGTCTCCACCGCCGGCGCGGAATCACGGAATCCGGCACGCGACATGCCGATCGGCATCATCGGCTCGCTCGTGATCTGTACGGTGCTGTATGTGCTCACCGCCGGCGTGCTGGTCGGCATCGTGCCCTACGTGGAGCTGGATAATCCTGCCCCCATCGCGCTGGCGGTGAACGAGATGGGGCTGCCGTGGTTTGCGATTCTGGTCAAGATCGGCGCTATCGCCGGTTTGTCGTCGGTCATGCTGGTGCTGCTGTACGCCCAGACGCGCGTGTTCTACACCATGGCGGGCGATGGCCTGTTGCCGGGGCTGTTTGCCAAGGAGCATCCCCACTTCCGCACACCCGCGGCGGGAACGGTGCTGGTTGGGCTCTTCGCTGCCGGGTTCTCGGGCTTCATGTCGCTTGATGCATTGTCGGCGCTGACGAACATCGGCTCACTCACCGCCTTTGCGCTGGTCTGGCTGACGGTCGTATACCTGCGGGTAAAGGCGCCGGCTCTGGCTCGACCGTTTCGGGTGCCGCTCTATCCGGCGGTGCCAATCCTTGGCGCCGCGATGTGCCTGTTTCTGGTGATGTCGCTGATCGCCCACGAAGCCACGCGGAACTTCTTTCTGATCTATCTGATCGGCGGTGTTGTGGTGTATTTCCTGTACGGCATTCGCCACTCGAAACTGGCGCGCGCGCTCGATCAGGCGTAAGCGAGCGTCGAGCGGTCGGGCCTGGTTGGCCCGACCGGTCATGGGCAGGGGTGAGACGTCACCGTTCAGGTGGGCTGAACAGGGCTCGACGGTTGCGGGTGCAGGGGCGGTGGTGTTTCCAGCGCATCTTTCAGTGCCGGATTCTCGGTGTCCGGATCGCGCAGCTGGCCTTCCCACTTGGACACCACGGCTGACGC
>CAZVMA010000035.1:9701-13083 GCA_964628545.1 uncultured Pseudomonadales bacterium
GATCACGTTGGTGGCGGACCGCGCCATGTCCAGGAAGTGATCGATGCCGAGCAGCAGCAGCAAGCCCGCTTCCGGCAGATTGAATTGCGCCAGGGTGGCTGCGATCACCACCAGCGACGCGCGCGGCACACCGGCCATGCCCTTTGAGGTCACCATCAGAACCAGCAGCATGGTCAGCTGTTGACCCCATGACAGCTCGATGCCGTAGGCCTGCGCGATGAAGATGGTCGCGAAGGTGCAGTACATCATCGAGCCATCAAGATTGAACGAGTACCCGAGCGGCAGCACGAACGAGGACACCCGGTTGCTGCAGCCGAAGCGCTCCAGCTGCGCCAGCGTCTTTGGATACGCGGCCTCGCTGGAGGCGGTGGCAAATGCCAGCAGCGTGGGTTCTTGTACGGCCCGGAAGAGGCCCACCGCGCGCCCGCGCAGCGCGGCGTAAGCGGCCAGGAAAAGTACGCCCCAAAGAATCGCAATGCTCAAGTAGAACTGAGCCATGAATTTGCCGTACACGGCGACCACGTCGAGGCCGCTCTTGGCGATGGCGGCGGACACCGCGCCGAACACCGCGAACGGCGCGAACCACATGACCATCATGGTGACCTTCAGCATCACGTAGGCGACGCCCTCCAGGGCGTCTACCAGCACCTTCGCGGGCGCGCCGACGCCGGCGCAGCCGATGCCGAAGAACACGGAAAACAGCACGATTTGCAGGATTTCGTTGCGCGCCATCCCGTCCACGATGCTGGTCGGCACCAGGTGCAGGATGAATTCCTGGAGGCTGAGTGCGCTGGCGACAACGCCGGTGGCGCTGCCGGCGTCCGGCAGTTCGATGCCGAGATCGACACCGGGCTGCATGAGGTTGACTAGAACCAGGCCGAGCGACAGCGATACCAGCGAGGCGCCGACGAACCACACCATGGCTTTCAGCCCGACCCGCCCGACGGATTCAACGGCGCCCATCCGGGCGATGCCGACGATCAGCGTCGATACCACCAGCGGCGCAATGACCATTTTGATCAGGCGCAGAAAGATCGTGGTGACGAAGCCGCAAGCGGCGATCCAGTCTGCGGTGTCGAAGCCGCTCAGCCGAACGCCCATGCCGACGACGATGCCAAGGGCGAGTGCGCCCAGAATCCAGTGCGTCAGCCTGTTGCCGGAGCCCCTGTCGTTCTGCGCGGTGGTGTGCTCCACGAAGGCGTTCTCCAGAAAGGTGTGAAGGCCGAGTATCCTCGCAGCCCGCGTCGGGCGCCACTCGCGCGGCGCGGGCTGGGCCCCGTCAGTCGCTGCGCGCCAGCAGCGTCATGTCCTGCACCCCGCGCCAGTGGCACTGGCTGCAGCGGTCGCCCATCAGCCGATAGGCGTGCGCAACTGCCAGCATGGTGCTGGTCTGCCGCACGCGGGCCTCGCGAAAAACGTGTTCGGCGCCGATGCGGTCGATCATGCCAACGCGCGTCATCACGTCATGGAGGTCGCCGCGCACGCCGCACAGCACCACATGCACGCCGCGCGCTTCGAGCCGCTCGATGAACTGCTCCAGCTCCGCCAGCGCCACGGCGTCCGGGTTGCGCGCCCGCTTCAGTCGCAGCAGCACGACGTGGGTATCGGGCGTCAGCGCCCGCTCGATCTCGTCGAGATGCTGCTCCAGGGCGGAGGTGGCGCCGAAAAATAGTTCCCCCTCCAGGCCGTAGATCTGCAGACGCGGGCAGGGGGACTCGCCCGGCAGCATTTCGCGCACGTAACCCTCTGGCGCGATCACGAACTGGCTGCGAAGCATGCGTCCGGCCCGCGGCACGGTCAGCATGAACGACATCAGCACCCCGATCATCACGCAGAACTCGATGGAGATAGCGATGGCGGAAAAAGCGGTGGTGCCCACGATGGCGGCGTCGAATCGGGTGGCCCGCCAGTGATAGGCCAGCGCTTTCCAATCGACCATCCCCCAGGAGGCCACCAGCAGGATGCCGGCGAGTGTTGCGCGCGGCAGGTATTGAGCGTAGGGCGCGAACACCAGCATGATCGCGGCGACGCCGAACGCGGACACCACGCCCGACCACTGGCTGACAGCACCGGCCTGTCGGTTAATGGCGGACCGGGTCAGCGAGCCCGAGCCCGGGATGCACTGAAACAGGCTGCCGCCGATGTTGGCCACGGCTTCGCTCAGGCACTGCTGGTTCATGTCGAGCTTTTGTCGGGTGACTGCGGCGATGGCTTTGGCCATCGAGATGGCTTCGAGCAGACCGAGCAGCGCGATCGCAAGCGCGCTGGTCGACAGCTGCTCCATCAGCGTGAGATCAAAATTCGGCAGCTCGAAGCTGGGCAGCGAGGCGGGAATGGCGCCGACCACCTTCACGCCTGCAGCTTCCAGATCGAACACGGCCACGATGGCGCACATCACGCAGACGGTGATGAACAGCTCCGGCAGCAGCGGCCAGTTCATGCGCCGCTTCAGCCCGCGCAGCCCGAGGATGAGCAGAATCGTGCCCACGCCGACGGCGGTGGTCGTGAGGTGGGGCGCACCGCCCTCGGTGAACGTCAGCCAGAAACGGTACAGCAGGTGATCGTGTGGATCGCCGAGCCCCGGTATCCCGAACAGGTTCTTCATCTGATCGATCACCAGCAGGCTGCCGGCACCGAAAGTAAAACCGACAATCACCGACTGCGAGATGTAGCGCGTCAGATCACCCAGCCGGAACAGCGTGATTGCCAGCTGGATGACGCCGATCATGAAGGCGAGCAGGATGACCGCCTCCAGTCGCTGCTCGGGCGGCGCGATCATGGCCACGGCGCTGAGCACCGCAATCGAGATGGCGTTCGTTGGCCCGTTGATGAGCTGGCGCGACGAGTCGAACAGCGCGCCGATGGCCGTCATGGTATACAGGCCGTAGACCGGCGGCAGACCGATGATCATGGCGTAGGCCATGGCCTGCGGCACGGCCACGGCCGCGACGGTCAGGCCAGCAAGAACGTCCTGACGCGCGTCGCGATAGCCGTAGCCGCGCAACGCGCCGAGCGCCGGTATCACCCGGCCGATCGACTCCAGCATGGGTCAGTTCACGTCGAAGCGGAACGCGTCGCCGTCGCGGCGCACATGTCCGGCAGTGGGTGCGGCGAAGTGGGTGCCAATCACCAGCACTGGCTCATCCGCCACACGTTCCATGACGGCTCGGCGCATGTTGGCGCCGGAGACCGGATCGCTGTCGAACGTCGGCGACCATTCCGGATGCCCGAACTGGCAGGGGTGATGCAGCATGTCGCCGGTGATCAGCGCGCGCTCGCCGCGGGATTCTATTTGCACGCTGACATGGCCGGGGGTATGCCCGGGCGTCGGCGTCAGGCTGATGCTTGGCGAGATGCGGTGGTTCATTTCGACCAGTGTAGC
>CAZVMA010000036.1:0-1392 GCA_964628545.1 uncultured Pseudomonadales bacterium
CGTCTGCCTCGACCGCGAAGAACGGCGACGCGCCAAGTTTCGCGGAGCGATCAAATTCCTTCGGCACGCCGCCGATCAGGTAGCCGGGCGCCAGGCCCGCCTGCTCGAGGATGCGCGCCAGCATGCTGGCGGTCGTGGTTTTACCGTGCGTGCCGGCCACCGCCCGCACACAGCGCCCTGGCAGCACATGTCGACCCAACCACTCGGCGCCGGAGATATACGGTAGACCGCTTTCCAGCACGAACTCGGCGGCTGGATGCCCGCGCGGCAGCCCGGCGTTGCCGATCAGCACAAGGTCAGGGGCCGGATCCAGCTGAGCCGGATCGAAGCCTTCGTACAGCGTGACATCGGCCGCGGCGAGTTGATCGCTCATGGGCGGATACAGCGCCTGGTCGGAGCCAGAGACATGGTAGCCCTGCTCGCGCGCCAATTGCGCGAGGCTACCCATGAGCGTGCCGCCGATGCCGAGGAAATAGATGTGCCCGGTCATGTTTGATTCCCTGTTCAATTGCCGAGCGCGACCTGGCTGACGGTCACCCCGATGAGCGACGTGGCCAGCGCCAGGCCCAAGCCGATGCCGATGCTGACCGCGAGAGCCCGGTGCAGGATGAAACCCATTACCGCGATCGACCAGGCCAGAAACAAGCTGAAGCCAAACAAGGCGCCTGACGCGCCGAAGAGGCCGAAAAACGGCGACAGCAGGCCGAAGCAGGCGGTGATTAGGGTATCGCAGCCGAACAGCGCGGCCAGCGTCGTGGTCAGGCGGTCGCCGAAGCGTTTGGCGTCCAGCATGACCTTGACCAGGGCGGCCGTGATGGCCTGGCCGATGATGATGCTGCTCGCGATATCGACCAGCGGCCGACCGGCGCCGATCGTGATCGACACCAGGGCGCTGGTGGTGATGTTGACGACGAACACCCAGATCAGGAAGGCGCCGGCGCCGGGTACCGCGGCTGGGCTCTGACGCAGCAGACAAATCCCCCAAAAGAGGGCGATGATGGATTTCATGACCAGTCTGGCAGAATGATGCCGGAATTCTCGCACATCGCCGCCGCCCCGGACCACGCGGGCGGCTGATCCGGTTCAGGAGCCGCACATGCCGAAATCCGCAAACAGGGCCAACGCCTTCTACGCCCAGTCGGGCGGGGTAACAGCCGTTATCAATGCCAGCGCCTGCGGCGTGCTCGAAACCGCGCGCGCGAACAAGGACCGCATCGGCAAGGTGTTCGCCGGGCGCAACGGCATTGTCGGCGCGCTGCGCGAGGAGCTGATCGACACCAGCAAGGAGTCGGCGCGCGCCATCGCGGGCCTGCGCGCCACGCCCAGTGGCGCCTTCGGGTCCTGTCGCTACAAGCTGAAATCATTCGAGCAGAACAAGCGCGAGTACCAGCG
>CAZVMA010000036.1:1425-13074 GCA_964628545.1 uncultured Pseudomonadales bacterium
CCTGATCGAGGTCTTCCGAGCGCACGATATTCGCTATTTCTTCTACAACGGTGGCGGTGACTCGCAGGACACGGCGAACAAGGTGGCGCAGATTGGCGCCGCGCTGGGCTATCCGCTCACCTGCGTTGGTGTGCCGAAAACAGTCGATAACGATCTGCCGTTCACCGACTGCTGCCCGGGGTTTGGGTCGGTTGCCAAGTACGTCGCCATCTCGACGCGTGAAGCCGCGCTCGACGTGGCGTCGATGTGCGAGACCTCGACCAAGGTATTCATACTCGAAGTCATGGGCCGTCACGCAGGCTGGATCGCGGCAGCGGCCGGGCTGGCGCAGGATGACCCGGATGATGCTCCGCATGTGATCGTGTTCCCGGAGATCGCCTTTGATCGCCGCAAATTCCTGGCGCGGGTCAAGCGTGCGGTCAAGCGTTCCGGCTACTGCGTGGTGGTGGTGTCCGAAGGCGCCCAGTATGCCGATGGCACATTTCTCGCCGATGCGGGCGGCAAGGACGCCTTTGGGCATACGCAACTTGGGGGCGTCGCGCCAGCGCTCGCCGCGCTGATCAAGAGCGAACTCGGCTACAAATACCACTGGGCGGTAGCTGACTACCTGCAGCGCGCGGCGCGGCACATCGCTTCGGCGACGGATGTGGAGCAGGCGTACGCGGTCGGCAAGGCCGCCGTCGAGTTGGCCCTTGCCGGACGCAACGCGGTGATGCCCATCATTGTGCGCCATCGTGATGCACCCTATCGCTGGAGCATCGACGCGGTGCCGCTCGATCAGGTCGCAAACGTCGAGCGCAAGATGCCGCGCAGCTACATCACCCGCGACGGCTTCGGTATCACCGACGCGGCCCGAACGTATCTGGCACCGCTGATTGCTGGCGAGGACTATCCGTCGTATCGCAACGGGTTGCCGGAGTACGTGCGCCTGAAGAACGTGCTGGTGCCGAAGAAGCTGCCGACGTTCCGGATCTGAAGTCGGCGTTTTCGGGCACCAGGGGGGACGATGCGTTTGATCAGGAGACTGGCGCTCGCGCTCGTGCTCGTTTTGGGCCTTGGTCTTGGCAGCGCGTCGGTGTGGTTCTGGTTCTATCCGGTCACGGTCAACAACGTGATCAACCAGTTCACGGCCGCGCTGGCGCTGAAGACGCCCGAGCTGCTCACCGGTGTTGGTCTGATCGACAACACCCTGCTCGATTTTCACAGCGGACGGCTGGGCGATTACACGCAGGCGGGCGAAGATGCGCAGGTCGAAGAACTGCGCAGGGCGCGGGCTCGGCTTCGGCACTTCGATCCGGAGGTGCTCGACGCGAACGACCGCCTGAGTCTCGAGATTGCTGCCTGGTTCCTGGACGACCTGCTGCGGCAGGCCGCCTTCCCGCATGGCGGGTACCGGGTCAACCAGATTTCCGGGGTCACGGTCGACCTGCCTCAGTTCCTGACCGATACACACGTGATCGTGGACGCCCGCAGCGTCGAACGGTACTTGTCCAGGCTGCGCGAATTCGGCCGCGTACTTCGGGAAACCCGCGCGCGGGTCGAGGCGGACCGGGCCGCCGGCGTCACGCCCCCGGACTTCATCATCGACAAGGCGCTGATGGTGATGCGCAGTTTCATCGAGAAAGGCGCAGCAGATAACGTTCTGGTCACCACACTGGCGCCAAAGCTGGACGGCCTGGATGCGCTGGATGCCGACCAGCGCGCGTCGGCGCTGGCCGAAGCCCGCGCGCTGGTGGAATCTGAGGTCATTCCCGGGTACGCCGCCATGATCGCCCTGTTCGAGGACATGGCGCTGACGGCGACGCACGATGCGGGCATCTGGCGCATTCCGAACGGCGAGCGCATTTACGCCGCGGCCCTGCAGTCAAACACCACCACCAACATGACCGCCGACGAGATTCATGCACTCGGCCTGGCTGAGGTTGCGCGCATCGAGCGCGAGATGGACACGATTCTGCAAGCTGAGGGCCTGACCGACGGCTCCGTCGCGGAGCGGGCGCGGCGGCTTGCCGAGGATCCGGAACATCTGTTTGCCAACGATGACGCCGGTCGTGCCGCGATGCTCGACTACCTCCACACCCTGAACTCGGTCGTCATGGCGCGGTCACCGGAATTCTTTATCACGCTGCCGCCGCAGCCGCTCGAGATTGTGCGTGTGCCGGAGTACGCGGAGGACTCCGCGGCGGGCGGCTACTACCAGGGGCCGGCTCTGGATGGCTCCCGTCCCGGACGCTTCTACATCAATCAGGAAAACACCACCGACAACCCGCGCTGGTCGTTGCCAACGCTGCTCTATCACGAGGCATCACCCGGCCATCACTTTCAGGTTTCGGCCGCGCAGTTGATTGAGGATGTCCCCATCCTGCGGCGCATGTCTCCGTTTGCCGCATTCACCGAGGGCTGGGCGCTGTACGCGGAGTGGCTGGCGGCGGAGGACATGGCGCTGTATGCCGATGACCCGCTCGGTAATCTTGGTCGGCTCAACGACGAGATGTTCCGGGCCGTGCGTTTGGTTGTCGACACCGGCATGCATCACAAGCGGTGGTCGCGGGAGCAGGCGATCGCCTTCATGCTGGCCCACACCAGCAACACCGAAGCGTACGTCGAGCGGGAAATTGAGCGCTACGTGGTGTGGCCCGGACAGGCAACCGCGTACAAGGTGGGTCAACTCGCCATCATCCGGAATCGCCGGCGCGCGGAAGCGGCGCTAGGCGATCGGTTTGCTCTGCGGGCGTTTCACGAGCAGGTGCTCATGAACGGCGCCATGCCCCTGGAGATCCTGGATCGCAGCATTGACGATTGGATCGAGACGCAGCGCGCCGAATGACTCGTAGCGGCACAGCCGCTCGGGAAAGCGCTGCCACATTCCCGATATCGCCGCGCGACCCCGGCCATTGGCACCCTGATCAGCCGGCGGAGCAGCACCCACAGGTTGATCAGCGAGCGTCAGCCCTGCGCGAGCAGCTTGCGCAGATCGTTGATGCCTGCGTTTGCCCGCGACAGGTATGAAGCCATTACCAGGGAATGATTCGCGAGCAGCCCCATACCGCTGCCGTTCAAGATGAACGGGCTCATGACGGTGTCTTGGGTGGGCTCAAGCTCGCGAATGATCTGCTGCAGGCTGACCCGGGCGTTCTTGTCCGCAAGCACGTCGGCGAAATCGTGCTCCAGCGCGTGGAGCAGATGTATCAGCGCCCAGGCTTGCCCGCGCGCCTCGTAGAATACGTCGTCAATCTCGATCCAAGGCGTGCGCACCTCGCCGTCTCCGGGGCCGGGCAGCGTGCTGCCGTCCAGCAGCAGGGCGCGTTTGCCGACGCTCGCGGACAATCGCTGCGACAGCGACCCGAGCCGTGTTTCGACGCCTAGGAGCCACTGGTTCAGATTGTCGGCACGGGCATAGAAGCGCGCCTTCGGTTTTCGGTCGCCCGCGAGCCGGTCGAGATAATTCTCGAACAGGGCAATGCCGTCTTGGTATTCGCGTTCCGAGGGCGGAAAGGCCCAGCTTGAGTTGTCGAAGAAGAACTTGCCTTCGGCGACGGCCAGATCCGGATCCTCGCTCGACTGGGATTGACTGCGGGAGAAATCGATTCGGAAGGCGCGCGAGGCGTCGCGCAGCTGTGTCAGTACGCCGAACTCCCAGTTCGGTACGTTGTCCAGCCAGATGCCAGGCGGCATCAGATCGTTGGACAGGTATCCCCCGGGTTTGTCGAGCAATGTCCGCGCCATCGCGATGACCGTGGTGGTTGTGGTGTAGCCCGGCATGGTGCGGTGGCCGCGCTCGCTCGCGTGCGTCTCTGCCTCGGCCAGCGTATCGAACACGTCCGGCTCGTTACTCCACCACAAGCCCACAACCCCGGCGCCGCCGAACCAGAGTCCGAGCGCTGCCCCGGCCGTGACCAGGAGCCGCCGTCGGCCGGGCTTCGCGGGCTCGGTGTGCGACTGTCGGGAACTGGCGAATACGCCCTTAAGCCAGCCGGGTATCCAGCGCCTAGGCTCCATGGTCATTGTCCTCCCGGTGGAATGATGTCGAAAGAAACGCGCAGCGTACGCCCATCAGCCGCGGTCAGGGTGGCGTGGAAGTCCCTTAGCGGCTGAGTCAGGCCAAAAATCATCAGGTGGACGCCACCGGGCGCGAGGGCCAGCGTACCACCGGCCGGTACCAGCAGTCGGTCGAGGCGACGCATGCGGGTCATGTCGCCGTCGCGGATGATGGTGTGCAGCTCAATGGTGTCGGCCATGTCGCTGTCCACCCGCACCAGATCGTAGTCCTGATCGGTGGGGTTGTGCAGAGTCAGGTAGGCCGCCGTCACCCGCTGGTCACCCACGGGCGCGCGAATGCGGGCATCGCTTGCTCGCAGGGAAGCATTCGAATCGACCGGCGAGCAGCCGAAAAGCGTCACCAAACCGGCCAGCAGCGCGATCAGCCAGGTCATCGCGCCCGGAAACATGTGCTTCTTGGCGATCATTCGGCCCCCTGAAAACAGATGTTTTCGATACTCGGTGCACCTGCGATTCGCAACTCGGCACGGATCCGGTCGCGTCCGGGTGCTGCGCTCATTTCCTGATAAATCCACCGCCCTTCGGCATCGCTGCGCGCCCGAATGACGGCGCGGCAGCCGCTTGCCCGGCTCGCTTGACCCGCCTCGCGCAGGGTATCCAGCAGCGCGGCCGTGCGATCGTTGAGCGCCTCAGGCTCGAGCCGGAACACGGTGCGGCGCGCGGTTTCGAGCAGACCGATCTCGGTCAGCGCTGGACGCACCGCCGGATGACCCGGGTCGATCAGCGCAGCCCGAGCGAGCAGGGCGCGTGCGGTGTCGAAGTCCCGCTGTTCCGCAGATGTTCGTGCGCGCGCCACCAACTGGTCCACGATGCCTTCGATTCCGTAGCGCGCATCCGGGTTCCCTGGATCGATGCGAAGCGCGCGGTCGTAGTAATCCAGTGCGCTCTTGCCGGGCGGCTCGATCAGCATGTCGTCGGTTGTTGCGTAGCGGGCCGACTGCAGCAGTCGGCGCACCTCAGCTCGGTCTTGCGGGGACAGCGGTGGTCGCTGATCCAGCGGCATCTCGCCTGCGACCACGCTGGCAGGGCCGTCTTCACTCGTGCGCGCCGAGGCTGCATCAGAAGGCGGGGCAGTGCCGTCCGAGCGCGCGTCGTTTTCGGTACCGGGCATGGGTGTTCCGGCGGGCGTGGGACCGGTCGTCGAGACTGTTGTATCGGTAGGGGTTTGGGTGCCTGCCGGTGCCTTGGCGCTGCCGAACCCCGGCAGCTCAGGCCACGTCAGCGCAACGCCGGAACAGCCGGACATTGTCAGCAGGGTAACGAACGCGGTAGCTGGAATTCGGAACATTCGGCGCACATCCTGTGAAAGCGCTGCGTGCAGGGGTCGCGTTATAGTGCAACCCGCGTGAATCCAACTCCAACCGGACCGCTTCGAAGCCAATGAGCCAGTCTCCCAGAAGCGACGCCCCTTGCGGCAGAGGGCCCTGCTACGCGCTGGCCGGCATGGTCGTGCTGCTGTTGTTGATGATGACGATGCCAACCTTCGGCATTCCGGCTGCGATCGCGCAAACGCAGGACCCCCTCCTTTCGGGCGCAAGCAATGGCAGCGTGCGCGAGCTCCTGGGCAGCGAACGCGCCGCGACCCCCGCGTTTCTGCCGGTTGATCAGGCATTTCGGCTCGATGCGTCGGTATCGCAAGCGGAGGGTAGCCAGCCGGTTACGGTCCACGCGCGCTGGCAGATTGCGCCCGGTTATTACCTTTACCGGCACGCCTTCGCCGTTGCTGTTCGTCCAGCCGCTGCGGCGGAATTGTCCGAACCGGTGATTCCGGCGGGCAAACCCAAGGTCGACGAATACTTCGGTGACGTTGAGGTGTATTACGGCGCCGCCACGCTATCGGTCGCGGTGCCCCGACAGCACGCGGCTGCGGAAGTGGGTATTACCTATCAGGGCTGTGCCGACGCCGGGCTTTGCTACCCACCGGAAACCCGCTGGGTCGCTGTCGCCGGTGCTGGCGCGGCGGAGCCCAGTCCTGCGGCATCAACCAGCAGTAGTGCCGCGGACATCGGCCTTACCGAAGACCGGCGCCTCGCCGGTCTGCTCGCCGACAGCAGCTTCATTACCGCGTTGGCGCTGTTTTTTCTGGGCGGAATCGGGCTCGCGTTCACGCCCTGTGTGCTGCCCATGGTGCCCATTCTGTCAAGCATCATCGTTGGCCAGAAGGGAACCCTGACGCGCGGCCGCGCAATCAGGCTCTCGGTGTCCTATGTGGTGGGCATGGCGCTCACCTATGCGCTGGTCGGTACGCTGGTGGGCTTGTTCGGCGCCGGATTGAACCTGCAGGCGGCGCTGCAATCGCCGCCGGTGTTGGTCGCCTTCTCGGGGCTGTTCGTGGTGCTGGCATTGGCCATGTTCGGGTTCTGGGAGCTGCGGCTGCCCGCGGCGCTGGAGCAGCGCCTCAACGATGTCGGTGATCGTGTCGGGGGCGGCCGTCATGTCAGCGTTCTGCTGATGGGCGCGCTTTCGGCTTTGGTGGTATCGCCCTGCGTTTCAGCCCCGCTCGCGGGCGCGCTGATCTACCTCAGCACCACCGGCGATGCCGTGCTCGGCGGTGCAGCGCTGCTTGCCCTAGGGCTTGGCATGGGGGTGCCCCTGATCATCGTGGGCGCGAGCGGCGGTCATCTGCTGCCGCAGTCCGGCCCCTGGATGACGACCGTGAAGGCAGTCTTCGGCGTTGGCCTGCTCGCGGTTTCGGTCTGGATGCTTGAGCGGGTCCTGCCGCCGTCGGTCACGCTGGCGCTGTGGGCGCTGCTGGCAATTGGCGCCGGGGTCTACCTGGGTGCGCTGGACAGTGCGCCGCGGCAGGGTTGGCAGCAACTCTGGAAGGCGTTGGGCCTGGTGTTGGTGGTGTGGGGAGCCCTGTTGCTGGTTGGCGCGGCGAGTGGCGCGGATGACCCGTTGCGACCGCTCTCTCGCTCGGCTGTGGCCGATGAAGGCGCGGCCGGTAGTGCGAACGGTGCGGTCGCCGGGCGCCCGGAATGGCAGCTCGTGCGGGGTGTCGACGATCTGCGTAGCCAGCTGGCGGCGGCATCGGCCTCTGGCCGACCGGTGCTGCTGGATCTTTACGCCGACTGGTGCATTTCCTGCAAGATCATGGAGCGCAATGTCTACCCGCAACCCGGCGTGGCGGCACGCATGAGCCGGTTTTTGATGCTGAAAGCGGATGTGACGGCCAACAGTGACGCGGATCGTGCCCTTCTGGACAGCCTGGGGCTGTTCGGCCCGCCAAGCCTGGTGTTTTTCGGTCCCAACGGCCAGGAGGTTCCGGAGACACGGGTTCAGGGCGAGATCGACGCCGACCGTCTGGTAGCGCATCTCGACCAGGTGCTGACCCGTATGGCCCCCATCACGCAGGTGAGTGCCCGCTGAAGCGATCCCGCCGACGTCGCAGGCTCGTAACAGGAGTTGAACACGTCCAAGGCGCAGTGGTGGTTGATGCGGGTCGTCTGCCCTGCCGGGCTGCCAAATCGCACACAACTCAGGCGCCAGTTCTTGCTACAGTTCAGTCAACGCGGTCTGGAGCCAGCCAAGCATGGCGCTGCTCATGGTCCTGAACGGACCCAATCTCAATCTGCTGGGAACACGGGAGCCCGGGATCTACGGCGCTGATACCCTGGCCGACATTGTCTCGCGGCTCGAGCAGCGGGCTGCTGCGGCAGGGCATCGCCTGCTGGCTTTTCAGAGCAATGCGGAGCACGAACTGGTCGACTGCATTCATCGGGCGCGCGAGCAGCAGGTTGCCTTCATCCTGTTCAATCCCGGCGCATACACCCACACCAGCATCGCTCTGCGTGACGCGTTGTTGGGGGTCAACATTCCGTTCGTCGAGGTGCATCTATCCAACGTGCACGCTCGCGAACCCTTCCGGCATCGGTCCTATCTCAGCGATATTGCGCGTGGCGTCATCACCGGGCTAGGCGCCAGGGGGTATCAGTACGCACTGGAGTTCGGGCTGGCGGAACTGGCCGCCGCTGCGGACACCGGCACAGGGCAGGCGAACAGGGCACCCAACACATGACGGACGATGGGCCATGACCGCATGGTTGTTGCTGGCGATCGATGTGCCGCCGGGCACAGCCGAGACTTCGGGTGAGCAGCTCGAGGCGCTGGGTGCGGTGGCCGTGACTTTCACCGGCATGGATGCCGAGGACATCTTCGAGCCTGATCCAGGCGCGCAGCCGTTGTGGTCAACGGTGCGGCTTGAGGCCTTGTTTGAAATGGACGCCGATCTGGCGGCGATTCGCTCGACGGCAGAGGCGGTCGGCATGCGCGTCGTCGATGCCGACGTGGTCGAAGACGCCGATTGGCAAAATCGTTGGCGCGTGCATGCGGTACGGGCCTTGATCGGCGGACGTCTCTGGGTGCTGCCGCGCGACGAGCCAGTGCCTGACGCGCCTAACGGATCGGCCGACTGTCCGGTGCTGCGGCTCGACCCCGGGCTTGCCTTCGGCTCTGGCGCGCATCCCACAACGCGACTCTGCCTCGAATGGCTGGCGTCGACCCCCTTGGCCGGGCTCCGGGTGCTCGATTTTGGCTGTGGTTCCGGCATTCTGGCGTTGGCCGCGCAGCTGCTGGGCGCCCGTTCAGTGGTCGCGATCGATCACGATCCGCAAGCTCTGGCGGCTACACTGGAAAACGCATCCGTTAACGGGGTCGGGGTGCCCGGGCTCATCGTTGGCGGTCCCGACCTCCTGGAGCATGTCTCGCAGTCCGAGCCGTATGACGTGATTGTCGCGAATATTCTCGCGAACCCGCTGATTACCCTGGCGCCGCTGCTTTCCGGCCGTCTGGCGACGGGTGGCGCGCTGGTGCTCTCGGGCTTGCTCGAGGCGCAGGGTGACGCGGTGAAGGCGGCCTATCCCGGCATCCATTTTGACCCAGTGGTGCAGGTCGACGACTGGATCCGGATCTCGGGTCGAAAGGCGACGCAAACGTTCGAACAATCGGCTGACGCTGCCCTGCTGATCAGAGATTCGGGTGCGGCAGAGCCGGCATCATGACTGACGCGTCTTCAGATCGACCGCAGCCTGAAACGGTGCAGCCCGCCCGCATGCCGGCGGGATATCAGATCACGGTTTGCCCCGGCTGCAGCACGGCATTTCGGGTCAGCGAGGCGCAGCTGAAGGCGGCCGCGGGCCAGGTTCGCTGTGGCATGTGTCTGACTCTGTTCGACGGTGTCGAAGCGCTGTCAACGATAGCTCCAGTTGATTTTGCGCAACAGAAGAAAGCGCTCGAAGCCCTCGACAACATGGTCTCGGAGCTGCTGGCCGACGATCGGGTGGTCGAGCCCAACACAGCACCTCCGGTCATGCCGCCGCAGGCGCCGGTGGCGGTGCCAGCGGCAGGCGCGGAAGAACCTGGCGTGCCATTGCTCGAACCGGCCGCACTCTTGCCCGAGGCACCCGCAGCGACAGTTGGGGAGGCACCTCCGCCAGCCGAGCCCCAGAGGTTCGAGCCCGAGCCCGCAACGGCCGAGCACTCCGAACCCGTGCCGAGCGGTCCCGTGCCGAGCGATCCCGTGCCGAGCGATCCCGTGCCGAGCGATCCCGCCCCGGGCGATCCCGCCCCGGGCAAGGCCGTTAACGGCAACCTCGTCTCGTCGACCGCCGCCTCATCCTCGGGCGAGCCCCTGTCTCTGCCTGTTTCGAAAAATGCGGTTTCGGAAGGGCCGGTTCCGAAAGATGCTCAGCCGAGAGAGGCTTCCCAGGTCCAGGTTGCTTCAACAGATGCCTCCTCAGCCGGGCCGATTTCGGCCGAGGTTCGGGCGGAGGCTGCGGCCCTTGCCCGCAAGGTCTCGCTGCGCCCGCCGCGTGGTCTTTGGCTCGGTTTTGTGCTGGTGCCGCTAGGCCTGCTTCTGGTCGCGTCGTTCGCGGTCTGGCTGCAGTTCGATTCGCTCGCCCGCAGCGAATTCCGTCCGGTGCTGGAGCGCATTTGTGCTGGCGTGGGATGCGAGCTGCCTGAGCGGCGAGCACTGGATCAAATCAAGGTAGAATCGCTGACCCTTGGCCCGGCTCCGGATCAGCCCGGCAAGCTCAGTGTACGGTTTCTTCTGGTCAACAAAGCGCCATTCGAGCAGCGGTTTCCGACGCTGGAGCTGCGCTTTTCCACCGTCGTTGGCGGTCTTGTGGCCGGGCATAGATTCCTGCCACTGGACTATCTGAATGGCGAGGCTGCTGCGCTGCGCGCCATGCCAATCGATACTCCGATTCAGGTTGAACACATCATTCCCGAGCCAGGCTCGTTTGCTGTCAATTACACGATCGATCTCCGCTGAGCGTGCGGCTTGAGCCCATCGGACAAGCGGTTATCATGCGCGGCCCGTTTCTGAGTGCTGTCCTGTGACCGCAATCGGACCCCATCTGCTGCGTAACGCCGTACTGCTCGCCCCCATGGCGGGCATCACCGACGCGCCTTTCCGGTCCGTAGCCTGGAATGCTGGGGCCGGATACGTTGCGTCCGAAATGGTCACCAGCCAGGCGCGGCTTTGGGATACCGACAAGTCGCGCCTGCGGCGCGAATGGGCACCAGGAATCGAGCCTCGGGTGGTGCAGCTCGCGGGCAGCGAACCGGATGAAGTCGCCGACGCTGCGCGACGACACTGGCTTGCCGGCGCGCAGATCATCGATATCAACTTCGGGTGTCCAGCCAAGAAGGTCTGTCGACGCGCGGCGGGTTCGCAACTGTTGCGCGAGCCAGAGCGGGTTGCCGCAATTGCTGCGGCCGCGGTGCGGGCCGTGCCGGTGCCGGTGACGGTCAAGATGCGCACCGGGTGGTCGCCCCTCGAACGCAATGCGGTGCATGTTGCGCGTCGGCTCGAGGACGCAGGCATCGCGGCGCTTACCGTCCATGGCCGCAGCCGATGCTGTTTCTTCGACGGGCAGGCGGAGTACGACACCATCGCCGAGGTCAAAGCCGCAGTGAGCGTGCCGGTGTTCGCCAACGGTGATATCGACAGTGCAGCGAAGGCGGCGCGGGTGCTTCGGCACACCGGGGCCGATGGCGTCATGATCGGTCGTGCCGCGTTGGGGGCACCGTGGTTGCTGGGGCAGATTGCCGACCCGTCCCGACCCACGCCGCGGCTTGCCGAACGGCTGCGTATCATGCATGCGCACGTGGCCGCGCTGCACGCGTTCTACGGTGAGCCCGGTGTGCGCATCGCGCGCAAGCATGTGCAGTGGTATCTCGAAAAGATCGCGTCCGACCCGCTAACGCGAGATCTCATCGAGGTCTCCACGCCTGGGTCGACCTCGTCCGGGTCGGCCGCGCGTAAGTCGGCAGTGAGCCGGGACTTCAATCAGCTGGTTGCGGCCGAAGCGCAACTCGATTTCCTCGCCGCATTGACGACCAGTATCGCGAACAGCGCGGGCCCCCTGGCCGCGTGAATCCATCGAATGGCGGACCGGCGTGTCCGGCACGTGACCTCTGACAGGAGCAACAAGATGACGCATACACCGCTCGCAGCAGAATCGGGCCTCGTGTTCCGTGATGTCAGGCGCGCGCTGCTCAGCGTCTCCGACAAAAGCGGTATTGTCGAACTGGCGGAAGGGCTCCTCCGGCGTGGAGTTGCGCTGTTGTCGACCGGCGGCACCT
>CAZVMA010000037.1:0-748 GCA_964628545.1 uncultured Pseudomonadales bacterium
GCACTGGGCGATGGCGCGCGATCTGGCGGCGGCCTTCCCCGGGCGCGTGATCGTGCTGGATGACGGGTTCGTGCAGAAACTCTGGTCGCTGCTGATGGGCCCCACCCCATTTCGGGGTGCACCGCTGCTGCAGGCCCTGCTCGCGGCTTACTACGCGGACACCGGCGTGCGCTGCATCCGGCTGCAATTGTCGGATCAGCTGGCCGAGTCGCGCGCGTTCGCACGGCAAACCCGAGGTCGCTTTCACCGCGGCGCGGGCCGCACGATCCGCGCGCAGACTGCGCGCTGGATACCGCTGCATCGTGAACTGGTCGCCCTGCTGCCGCACGGGGCCGTAGCGGGCTCAGTTGATGCCTCGGCGACGCCTGAGCAGGTGGCCAACGCGATTCTGCTCGTGCTTCCGCAGCCGTTGTCCTGACCGCGGTACGCGGGTGCGGCCGCCTAACTGCAGGACAGTGGCGCCGACGCGCCTTCTCGCATAGATTTCCGCACCGACCCAACCGAGCGAGGCCACCGTGGGCCGAATCTTTGAAGTCAGAAAGGCGACCATGTTCGCGCGCTGGAACCGAATGGCGAAGCAATTCGCCAAAATCGGCAAGGACATCACGATCGCCGTGCGATCCGGTGGTTCCGACCCGTCCAGCAACCCGGCACTGCGGCGCGTCATCCAGAACGCCCGCTCGATCAACATGCCGAAAGACAAGGTCGAAGCTGCGATCCGGCGCGCGTCCGGCGCTGACGCCAAGAA
>CAZVMA010000037.1:758-10569 GCA_964628545.1 uncultured Pseudomonadales bacterium
GTGATCTACGAAGGCTATGCGCCGCACGGCGTCGCGGTGATTGTCGAGACCGCGACCGACAACACCAATCGCACGGTTGCCAACGTGCGCAGCATCTTCAGCAAGTATGGCGGCAACCTGGGGACCACCGGCAGCGTCGAATTCCAGTTCAAGCGCATGGGTGTGTTCCGGCTGCAGCCGAAAGGCATCGATCAGGATGAGCTCGAGCTCGAGCTGATCGATCACGGCCTGGATGAGATGGGCGAAAGCACCGGCGAGGACGGCGAGCCGCAGATCGTGGTGCGCTGCGCGTTCGAAGAGTTCGGCAACCTGCAAAAGGCGCTGGAGGATCGGGGCATCGAGCCCATCTCGGCCGAGGTTGAGTACGTGTGCCAGACCCCCACGGTTCTGCCCGAGGCGCAGGCGACGGAAGCGCTTGAGCTGATCGACAAGCTGGAGCAGGACGAGGACGTCCAGCGCGTCTTCCACACCGTGGCCTGATGCGTGCAGCCGGTTCGGCGCTCCGGGTCCGGACCGGTGGGGCTCCGCTGCCTCAGCGCGGTGTTCCCGAAGCCGCTGCCGCGCGTGCGTCCGCCTCGGAGGCGGGATCGCTCGCAATCAACACGGTGCGCGCGAGACCCCGGTCCCGATCGCCGAGAGCGGCCCTGTAGGCAGGCACCTGATCCATGCGCGGCAGGGCTGCGGGCGTCGGATAGCGCATCACGGCAATGGTGTCCCAGCTGCCTGTGGTCGGCCCAGCAGCCGGCGCGCGTACGACGTCGGTCACTTCGCCAAGCAGAATCAGGGCGCCGCCGCCCCGGTAAACCGTTTGCAGGGCGACCAGACCGTAGGCCCGGTAGGCTGCTGCGTCACGATAGGCGAGCCAGTTCACCATGGCCGGCGCCAGCGTTTCGGGCAGCTGCAGCAGGGCATTGAGCGCCGCCGGGTCGGGCAGCAGCGGATTGTCCTTGGACCGGGTTTCGAATGCCGTCAGATCAATCGGGTCGTCCGGCAGCGACCAGGCCCCGATCCAGGTCAACGCGCGCAGCGCGCCGAGCACCAGCCGCGGCGGTCGTTCCAGCTGCTGCGCGCGCACCTCGGCATCCTCGATCAGGGCGCTCTGATCCGCCAACGGCGTAGCCGCAGCCATCGCGCCCTGCACCAGCAAGAACTGGTGCCAGTACGGCTCGGGGCCGCCGATGACCGGCAGGACCGCGCGGCTGGACCAGTGCACGGCCACACCGGGTTGCAGCAGATCCGTCCAGTCCGACGTCGGATCGGCGGATGTGGCGGTCGGTCCCGGTGACTGCAGCCGCACGGCCACGAACCAGACAGGCCCGTCACCGCGCGCCAGCTGCCACACCGGCTCGCGCGCGCCGATCGCGAACAGCAGGGCACAGAGCCCGACGGTCAGGGTGACCAGCAGCGCTAGCATCCGCAGCAGCATCAGCCCGCCTCGCCGAGCGGCGCGATCGCCCACGGCCGTACGCGGGTTGGACTGATGCGCAGGATCACGCGGCTGCCGGATCCATCGAGGCGGGACAGCATCTCGGCTGCCGCCTCCGGCGCCAGATAGCGGCGCACGATGGCCGTGATGCAGGCATCGTCATGGTCATCGACGACCTCCGCCGTGCCCTCAATGGCCACCCCTTGATACGGCATGGTCTTGGTGTCCACGATGAACGAAACGCGTGGGTCCTGGCGCACGTTCCTGGCCTTGTTGCGGGCTGCGGGCGTCGAGACGATGATCGCGTCATCCATGAAGCCGTACCAGGTGGCGGACGTGATCGGGTGACCGTCCGGCCGCAGGGTCGACAGTACGCAGGGCACCTGCATCGCCTCAAGGAAGGTTCGTACGGCGGGACTGATGGACGTTTCGGCCATGGCTATCCTTCGGTTTATGGGTGTGATCAGGGCTGGAGCGGCTGACTCAATGTACGCCGTGCATCCAGCGCCGCAGCATTGGGGTCAGCCCCCACAAAAGCAGGCCGATCAGCATCGGCACCACGGCCAGCGCCAGGTAGAACCCGCCCAGACCTTCGATCATGAAGGTGTACTCGCCGCGCTCGAGCGCGACTGAAAAGCGCGCTACCAGCCCAGCCAGCAGGTTCGATAGCGACATCGAAAAGTACCAGAGTCCCATCAGCAGCGCCTGCAGGTGGGCCGGGGCCAACTTGGTGACCATCGATAGCCCCACCGGCGACAGGCATAGCTCGCCCCAGGTGTAGACGACGTAGGTGATTGCGAGCCAGTGTGCCCCCGCAAGGCCGCCGGATCGGGCCTCGAGCGCGCCGAAGACCATGGCAAAAAAGGCCAGGCCCAGCAGCCATAGGCCGAGCGCAAACTTCATCGGCGTCGACGGTTCGCGACCGCGCGCGGCGAGCCAGGGCCATAGCGCCGCAAACAGGGGCGCAAACAGGATCACGGCGGTGGGATTCACGGCCTGGAACCAGCTGGCGGGGAATGGGGTGTCGAGCAGACCCCAGAGCGTGCGATCGGTGTTCTCTGCCGCGAACACGTTCATTGAGCTTCCGGCCTGCTCGAACGCCGTCCAGAACGCGATGTTGCCGATGAAGGCCAGGACCAGGATGACCCGGATCCGCGCCCACGCCATGCTGTCCAGCGCCGCGCGCATGCTGGCGACCTCTCGTCTGGCCATTCCCGGGGCGGCGGCGTGGTCGGAAGCGCGTGCTGGCGGTAACCCGATGGTGGCCAGATAGCGCGGACGCAGGCGCTGGTAGGCGAGCACGCCGATCACCATGCCGACGGCGGCAGCGCCGAAGCCCCAGTGCCAGCCGACGGTTTCGCCCAGCGTGCCCGCGACCACTGGGGCCAGTACCGCACCGAGATTGATGCCGAGGTAGTAAATGGTGAACCCGGCGTCGCGCCGGGGATCGTCGGGCCCGTACAGTTGCCCTACCATCACGGCAGCGCAGGGCTTGAAAAAGCCGGTGCCGATTACGATCAGCGCCAGCCCGCCGATGAAGCACAAGAGCTCGGAAGCGCCGCTCGCCAGCGTGACCGCGGTGCCGGTGCCGCTGTCCAGCCACTCCGACAGCGCGAGCAGCAGGTGGCCCGCCGCGATGGTCCAGCCCCCAATCACCAGCGACCGGTGCGTGCCCAGAAGGCGGTCCGCCAGCAGCCCGCCGAGAATGGGGGTCAAATAGACCGCCCAGGTGTAGATGCCGTAGAGCAGGTATGCGGCTTCCTCGCTCCAGCCGAACCCGGGGTTGCTCGTGCCGCCCGTAGTGGTGGCGTTGGTACCCGCAATCAGATACAGAACGAGCAGGGCGCGCATGCCGTAATAGCTGAAGCGCTCCCACATCTCGGTGATGAACAGAACCCAGATTCCGGCCGGTTGCTGCATGAGCAGGCTCGAATGACCATCCCGGATCGGGAGAATAGCAGACGGCAGGCGATGGCCCCCGGGCGATCTCCCGGAGGCGCTTCGGGGTCAGCCAGCGTCGCCCTCCCGTCGAGCGCGCGCCAGCGCGGCCTGAATCATCGCGCGCGCCTCGGCCGCGTCGCCCCAGCGCTCGATCTGCACCCACTTGCCGGCTTCCAGATCCTTGTAGTGCTCGAAAAAGTGCGCGATCTGCTCCAGCGTGATCGCGGGTAGATCGGTGTAGTTCAGCACGTTCTCGTAGCGTCGCGTCAGGCGGGTGGATGGTACCGCAATGACCTTTTCGTCGCCGCCAGCCTCGTCGCGCATGTACAGCACGCCAACCGGCCGGCAGTTGATCACGGCCCCCGGGGTCAGCGCGCGCGAGTTGGCCACCAGGACGTCGATCGGATCACCGTCGTCCGACAGCGTGTGCGGAACGAAGCCGTAGTTGCCCGGGTAGCGCATGGAGGTGTAGAGAAACCGGTCCACGAACAAAGCACCGGAGGCCTTGTCCATCTCGTACTTGATCGGTTCACCCCCCACCGGAACCTCGACGATCACGTTGATGTCGTCTGGCGGCTCGTTGCCGCTTGGAATCAGGGACAGGTTCACGTGTGCACTCCCGACAGAGCCGGCGTCAGTGCCGGGCCGCAGGCAGGTTAGCAGTGCGTGAAGCGGGCCTCAATTGGCCGGGTAATGCCCGCCAGGTGTCGCCACAGCGTGCTTGAGGCGCCCGCCTGCTGGCGTCACTATCCGCGGTTCGCGCCTGATCGGCCTGGAGGGCCTCGCCATGTTGCTGTACGACTATCACGACGCGCCGAACCCGCGCGTGGTGCGCATGTTTGCCGCCGAGAAGGGTATCGAGCTGCCCAAGCAAGCGATTGATGTCCGCGCGGGCGAGAATCGCCGCCCGCCCTATCTTACCGAGATCAACCGCACCGGGCAGGTGCCCGCCCTGCTGCTGCCCTCAGGGCAGGTCATCACCGAGATCCTGCCGATCTGCGAGTACCTCGAAGAGCGCTTCCCGGAGCCTGCGCTGATTGGCGACACGCCCGAAGCCCGCGCGGAAACACGCATGTGGACGCGCTGGCTTGATCTCAAGTACGTCGAGCGCATGACGGAAGCCTGCGTGGTGCGGACTGGGCCGATCCGCGACCTGTATGCCCGCAACAACTATAAGACCATGCTGCCGCCGGAGGATGGCGCGGTGCTTGCGGCGATCGCCCGGGAGAAGCTGGCGTGGTTCGACGCAGAAATGCGCCGGCTCGGCGGGCAGACAGGTGCAGATGCCGGGCGGCCCTTCGTGTGCGGCGCGCGGCTGACCCTCGCAGACATCCATCTGTTTGTGTTTCTCGATTTCTTCGAGGTGCTGGGGCTGCCCTATCCGCGTGAGTGCGTCTGGGTCGATGGCTTCTATCGCCGCATGTCTGCCCGCCCGTCGGCGGCGACCTGATCCAGCCTGCTCGATGGCTGCAGCCTGACTCGGTCGGTCTGCCGTATTTAGCGGGCGAGCGGCGATGTGACGTCGCGGAACGATACTTCCAGGGACGTCACCACATCGATTACCGTCGGGCGCCCGCAGGCAATCGCTTCGCGAAAAGCGTCTTCCAGCTGGTCAGGTTCGGTCACGCGAATACCGTGACAGTGCATGCTGCGCGCGATGGCCGCGAGGTCGAAGTCGTTGAACTCGGCGGCAAACGGCCCGCCGCCGTGCAGCACCCAGCCGAGCGCGCTGTTGTTGAACACGACGTTGATGATGGGCAGGTTCTGCTCGACCGCCGTCATCAGGCCATTCATGGTCATGGCAAAGCCGCCGTCACCGCAGACTGCCACCACGACTCGTTCTGGATGCACCAGCTTGGCGGCGAGTGCCGCTGGGATACCAAAGCCCATGGGCCCGGCACCGGCGGCCTGCAGGAAGCCGTTGGGCGCCCTGTTTTGATAGAAGTGCGTCATCAGGATCCGGTTTTCGCCGGCATCGCAGGTGACGATCGCGTCGTCGGGCAGGGCGCGGCGCATTGCGCCGATCACCCGCTGCGGCAGCAGCGGCACGTCGTCCGCGGTGTAGGCTGGCGCATCGAAATAGCCGTGCTCGGTGCGGAATGCGCGGACGCGCGCCTCGCCGGCCGCGCGTCGGGCAGCCACCGCCGTGGCGCCGTCCACGGCCAGCGCGTCGCGCAGCTGCGTCAGTGCGTGAGCGGCGTCCCCGATCAGCACCACTTCGGCCGGAATCGTCCAGGCGGCATTGCGCGGCTCGATGTCGATTTGCACGAAGGTTTGACGGGTCGGATCGAGCAACGCCGGATTGGCGCGCGCGGTATCCGAGATACCAAGTTTCGACCCGACTACCATCACCACGTCCGCCTCGGCAACTGCGGCATTTGCCGCCGCGATGCCGAACGTGCCGAAGACACCCAGCGCCAGAGGATGATGCTCGGCAAAAGTGCCTTTCCCCGAGGCCGTTGTGACCACCGGTGCGCCCAGCGTCTCTGCGCAGGCTCGCAGCGCGCTGAAACCATTCGCGATGCGCACGCCATTGCCCGCAATGATCACCGGTTGCCGGGCCCGGCGAATGGCATCGGCGGCGCGGAACAGCGCGTTCGGCTCGACCGGTGCGGGCGTTGCGGGCAGATAGTGGGCTGTGCGATATAGCGCGGGCCGCGTGTCCGGGCCGACGGTGCCCGACAGTCCGCCCGCAGCGAAGAGGACGGTTACGGGCCCGGGCTGTCCGGCTAGGGCATGCTTGATTGCAAGCTGCGTGGCCTGCACCCCGGCCGCCGGATCGTGCGCCTCGAAGACTTGTTTGGTGACCGCCGCGAACGCCTGTCGGGCGTTCCACGTGCCGTAGTCGCCGGTGCCGGCCTGGTAGGGGCCATGCAGCCCGTAGCCCGGGTTGTCGCTGAAGTCGGTGAGCAGCAGCATCGGCGAGGAGGATAGATGGGCTTCCAGAGTGCCGAGCAGCCCATTGCCCAGAACCCAGGGGCCTTGGCCGATGATGACGCCAGGCTTCCGGGTCAGACGCCCGTAGACTTCCGCCATCGCCCCGGCCAGCGATTCTTCGCGCACCAGCACCGTGCGCAACGTGTTCTGGTGGTTGGCCAGCGACATGAACAGCCTACCGGTGTGTCCGCCGGCGATGCCGAACACCATGCCGATACCGGCTTCCTCCAGCACCTGCAGAATCGCATCCGCAGTTCGGGTGGTTTCCTGTACCAGTCGGTCGACGCTCATCAGTCTGCCCTGTTCCAGCCGCCGTCGATCGGGATCAGCGCGCCGGTCACGTAGTCCGAGAGATCAGTGGCCAGAAATTCGATGACTTTGGCGCAGTCGTCCGGGGTGCCGTAGCGGCGCAGCGCGATATCGTTGGCTGCGCTGTTGCTGTTGGCTGAGCCGCCGACCAGCTTCACGATGCGCGCGGTGGCGATGACGCCGGGGGCGATGCAGTTCGCGTTGATGCCGAACGGCCCCAGCTCCTGCGCCAGATAGCGCGTGTAGTGCGCAATCGCCGCTTTGGCCGTTCCGTAATGCGCGTAGCCGCCGCCAATACCGGCAACCTTGCCGGCATACGACGCGACCGTGACGATGCGGCCATAACCCTGCGCCTTCATGATCGGCGCCACGGCGCTGCAGCAGTGGTAGGTGCCGTACAGATTCATCCGCAGCACCAGATCGAACAGGTCCGGAGGCACCTCGGATGCGGTGGTGTCCGCGGGTCGGCCGCGTCCACCGCCGGCGTTTGCGACCAGCACGTCCACGCGACCCCAGCGCTCGCGCACTGAGTCAACCATCGCGAACACGGCATCTCGGTCGCCCACATCGAACTCGAAGCCCAGCGCGTCGCGCCCAAGCGTCTTGATTTCGTCGACGGTGCTGTCGGCGGTCATCGACGCGGCTTCCGCGTCGAATTCCGCATAAGACTTGAGGTCGACGTCGCACACCGCGACGTTCGCCCCGAGACGCGCCAAGTGCAGCGCATAGGCGCGGCCCAGACCGCGTCCTGCGCCGGTTACGATCGCAACCTGACCATCGAGCTTGCCCACGATCGCGACGTCCCCTCCGATGCCTCTGGGTCTAGTGGCTGGACTCCCGCATCGCGCTCGCGATTTCGTCCAGCACCTTCTTGGCGTCACCGAACACCATCAGCGTATTGTCGGCGGTGTAGAGGGCGTTATCGATGCCCGCGAAGCCAGTGTTCATGCTGCGCTTGATCGCCACCACGAGCTTGGCCTTGTCGGCCTCAATGATCGGCATGCCGTAAATCGGGCTGCTCTCGACGCTGCGCGCCGCCGGGTTCACCACGTCGTTGGCGCCCACCACAAGGCAGACGTCCATCTGCGGCATCTCCGGGTTGATGTCGTCCATCTCGACCAGCGCATCGTAGGGAATCTCGGCCTCGGCGAGCAGCACGTTCATGTGCCCGGGCATACGACCTGCGACGGGATGGATCGCGAAGTAGACCTCGATGCCGCGCTGCGTCAGCTGGTCGTAGATTTCGCGCACGCGGTGCTGCGCCTGCGCCACGGCCATGCCGTAGCCCGGCACGATGGCAACCTTGCTGCCGTGCGTCAGGAAGTCTGCGACCTCGAAGGCCTGCGCGCTCTTCACTGGCTTCACGTCGGCGACCACGGCGCCCTGCTTGGGCGCCTGACCGAAGGCGCCAAACAGCACGTTCGTGAACGAACGGTTCATGGCCTTGCACATGATCACGGCCAGGATGAACCCTGATGCGCCATCCAGCGCGCCGGCGGTGATGAGCAGCTGGTTGTCCAGCAGGAAGCCCATGGCAACGGCAGCAAGACCGGCGTAAGAGTTCAGCAGCGCGATAACGGTGGGCATGTCGGCGCCGCCGATGGGCACGATCAGCATCACGCCGAAGATCAGCGCCAGCACGATGATGACGGGGAACAACTGCCACGCGGTGGGGTTCATGACCAGCCCGACCGAGGCGGCAATAGCAATGCCGAGCAGAATGAAGTTCACCACGTTCTGGCCGGGATAGGTGATCGGCCGGGTGGGGATGACTTCCTGCAGCTTGCCGGCGGCCATCAGGCTGCCGGTGAAGGTGAGGTAGCCGAGAATGATCTCGAGCGAAATCACCGCAACGCGGACCGGCGTCAGCGTACCTTCATCGAGCCAGATGATGTACTTCGCCGTGCCGACGAGGCCCGCGGCCAGGCCGCCGAAGGCGTGCGAGATCGCCGTTCGCTGGGGCACTGCGGTGAGCGGCACCCGCGACAAAGGAATGCCGACCAGAATGCCGGCCACAGCGGCAATGGCGATCCAGTGATAGTTGACGATTTCGGGGGTGATGATGGTGCCGAAGATCGCCGCGACCATGCCGATCACGCCCGCGAGCACGCCGCGGCGCGCCGTATCGGGTCGGTTCAGCCAGCGCAGCGAAAAAATGAATAGCGCGGCGGCCAGCAGGTAGCTGATGTGGGTGATGCTCTCCAGGATCATGCCTTCGGCTCCTTCTGCTTGAACATCTTCAGCATCCGGTCCGTGATCAGGAAGCCGCTGACGATATTGGTAACAGACGCGAACACGGCCACGGCGCCAAGCACCGTGCTCAGCGTGTCCTTCTGCTCGCCGGCGATGATGATCGAGCCGACGATTGCGATCGCCGAGATCGCGTTGGTCAGTGACATCAGCGGCGTGTGCAGCAGACGCGAGACGTTCTGGATGACTTGGAAGCCGACGAACGTCGACAGCATCAACACGAACAGCATTGCAAAGAGATGGTCGAGATCAACGTTCCCCATCGATTCCATGGCGTTCTCCGGTGCAAAGACGGGCAACAGTCATCCATGACCTTTTCGGGTCCGGGGAAGAACCGCTGCCGTGGCGCCACCAAGCGGTTCTTGACTGCAGACCGAGGGCGGGTGGGCAAAGGTACAGTCCGCATGGATGGCTGACAACACCAAGCAGCGCGGAAATGTAGTAGGTCTGCAAGTGGATTGTTTGTCGGCGCTTACGCCGCCGCGGGTAACGGCGGCGCAGCGAGCAAGTCCGGCTTAGCGCGACTTCATCATCGCTTCGATCTGCTCCACGGTGATGAAGCCATCACCATCGGAATCGATGCGATCGAAGCCCCGCACGATGCGGCGCATGCCGCCAGCTTTCGCTTCATCCACAGTCAGCTTTCCGTCCTGGTTGCTGTCGGACGCCGCGAATTTGGTCTTCAGTTCTTCGGTCTCGTCCGCCAGCGCCACGGGGGCGGCCACGGCGCTGATGGTGATCAGTGCACCGGCAAATGCAGACGGCAGTCGGCGTGCAAGCGTGTCTAGCGCCATTCGCATGATATTCACTCCTGGGTATTGAGGTCGGGTTGGTTGCGGTCACTCAAGCTCGGGCGCGGTCGCCTTGACGACACGCTTGACCCATTCGTCGATCGCCGGGATCACGGCTGCGGCAGTCAGTCGGGTATCGGTGTCGCCCGAACGCCCG
>CAZVMA010000037.1:10579-12062 GCA_964628545.1 uncultured Pseudomonadales bacterium
TCGCCTACGATGTGATCGATGCGCTCGCGCAGGACTTTGCCCGTTGCGGCATCGATGACCCGCGACTCGAAGGTCGCGTAGGCGGTCAGCTCCTTGCCCTGCACGGCATTCTTGACCGTTCCAGTAACGAGGCGCACGGGCACCAGATCAACCAGCGTGCGCCCCTTTTCTTCGGCGCCGATCTGGGTCAGCGCGACCTGCAGCTGCACGTCCGCGTTGCCGGCCGCATCGGCCAGGCGTGCGTTCTGCGAAAACTCTGCGCGCAGGCGGCTGTCGAGCCGCGCGATGAGTGCGTTGACGTCGTTGGCTGACAGACCCTCGAAGGTGGCACCAGCGGGCGCGATGACCGTGGGCGTCAGCTGGATGGCGTGAACGGCACGTTTCTCGGCGTTTGGCGCCAGGTAGACGAGGAAGGACTTGCGCGGTCGGCCGGCCTTTTCGAGCCGGTTGTAGTCGGCCAGAAAGCCTGCATGCGCGGCCTGTTCGGAGCTTTCGGCGGCAGTGGCGAGCGGTGCTGCCAGGCTCGCGGCGGTGATCGCAAGCGCGCCCAACAGCGTGGCCAGAGTGCTGCCGAGCAACCTGCCGCTATCGAGGACGAAGATTCGGGGCATGACGATGACTCCTGGTGCGTAACGGGAGCCAATGATCACCTGACCGGTGCTACCGATCTTGTCCCCCATCGTGCGAGCATAACGCAGCAATCGGCCGGGCAGAACCCGGCTTGATGCACGAGTTCGGCGGGGAGAGACAGATGAACGCACAGACACCACTCATTTCGTTTTGCGCCGTAACGTCGCCTGTGCGGCCGCGCCGCGCGGCCCATGGGCTGATCACCGTCCTGATCGCCGCGCTCGTGGCCGGTCACACGGCCCTGCCAGCCATCGCGGTCGCCGCGGAGTCAGCCGATCCGGCTGCCGATTCGTCCGCGCCTGTCACTCCTGAGCAGGCTTCTGTCGGTCGCGTGCCCGACAGCTGGCCGCACACGACCGACGGACCGGAAGCGACCTTCACCGTCTACCAGCCGCAGGCGCTGTCTTGGCAGGATCACACGCTGCTGCGCGCCCGCACCGCAATCGTCGTGACGCCCAAGAAGGCGTCTGCCGCAGGCCAGACGAAGCCGCTGATGGGCACCCTCGATCTCACGTTTCGCACGCGTACCGATCTGACCACGCGCACCGTCGTGCTCGACGAGGCTCGGGTTGATGCGGTGCGGTTCGGCAGCGTGCCGTCCACGCGAGCAGCGCAGATCGAGTCCCGCATCCGCAAGCACATCGCCGGCATGGGCGAGCGCGATTACCCGCTCGATTCTATTCTGCTCGGGCTGGACCCGCAGGCGGTGGCGGGCGCGTCTGACCGGCAGGTGACCCTGAACAACGAGCCGCCGGTGATTCTGGTCAGCGAAAGTCCGATCAGCCTCGTCGTGTTCGACGGCAAGCCGGTGCTGGTGCCGATTGGCAAGAGCACGCTCTCCTACGTCGTGAAC
>CAZVMA010000037.1:12092-13055 GCA_964628545.1 uncultured Pseudomonadales bacterium
ATCGACAAGACCTGGGTTCAGGCCACCACGGCCTCGGGCCCTTGGGCTGCCGCGTCTATTCTGCCCGCGAGCTTCTCTGCCCTGCCGGAAGGCGATGGTTTCGCGCGCGTTCGCGCGGCGCTGCCGCTGCAGCCGGCGACCGAGGTGCCGGCGGTGCGTACGGCGGAGACACCGACCGAGATCATCCTGACCGACGGCCCGCCGATCTACGAGGCGATCGCGGAGACCGCGCTCGAGTACGTGGCCAATTCGGATGCCGCGCTGATTCGTGACAAGACCGACAACGCGTATTACTACCTGGTGTCCGGACGCTGGTTCCGCGCAGAGACCCTGGCCGGCCCCTGGACGTTTGCCACCACCCGTCTGCCGGCCGATTTCCTCGCTATCCCGGCCGATGGTCCGCGTGGCTTCGTGCGTGTATCGATACCCGGCACGCCGGAAGCGGAACAGGCGTTGATCCAGGCTCGCATTCCCGAACAGCGCAAGATCGAGCGAGCCAACGCTACCCTGACCGTGGTGTATGCGGGCGACCCGCGTTTCGAGCAGCTGGGTGATACCCGGCTGGAGTATGCGGTCAACACCAGCTTTGACGTGCTGCGCTACAAGCGGAGGTACTACGCGTGCCATGAGGCGCGCTGGTACACGGCGCGACGTCCGGAAGGCCCGTGGACGCTGGCTGACGAGGTGCCGGAGGTGATCTATTCAATTCCGCCCAGTCATCCGCTGCACCGGGTCACCTACGTGCGCATCTACGACGCGACCCCGACCACGGTGACGTATGGCTACACGTCCGGGTACAGCATGGGCTATGTCAGCAGCGGTGTAGTGGTCTACGGCACTGGCTGGTACTACCCGCCGGTGGTCATTCCCGGCGCGGTGCCGGTCTATTACCCATACCCGTACTCTTACGCCGGCGCCGTCTACTACAACCCCGCCAACGGTGCCTGGGCGCAGGGCGGCGCG
>CAZVMA010000038.1:0-12872 GCA_964628545.1 uncultured Pseudomonadales bacterium
CCATTGTGTCGGGTGCCTTGTCTGACGCACGCGCGGATCTGGATCTGGTGCTCGCGGCGGACCCGACTCACGCCCAAGCGCATTGGCTGCGTGCCGGGCTGGATACGGCGACAGATCGCGTCCATGCCGACGCCCTGCAGGCCCTGTTGGATGCTTCCAACCCGGGTGCGCCGCTCGAGATCGCGCTCTTGGCCTATGCTCTCGGCAAGCGGCTGGAGGATATCGGCGCCTGGGATGAAGCCTTTTCGGCGTATGCGCGAGGCGCGCGCGCGCGACGCCGCACGTTGGCCTATGACGAGACGGCGGAGGCTGCTGTCTTTGACGCGTTGATCGCTCGGTTTGATCGGCGCTGGCTGAGATCGCGCTCGATCCCGTCCGGCGAATCCCGAGTCGTGCCCGTATTCATTGTCGGCCAACCGCGCAGCGGCACGACGCTGGTCGAGCGCATGCTCGCCGCTCACACGCAGGTGCAGGCAGCGGGCGAGCTGCAGCATTTCGGGCGCGTGTTGCGCCGGCTTGCGCAGGCGTCGGGCCCGGCTGGTGCCGCAGCGGCCGGTGAACGACCGGCGTCCGTACAGCACGCGCGCCCGCAACTGCCCCGCAACGCGCTACCAGGAGGGCTCGATGCAGATCTGGTAGATCGCGCCAGCAGTGTCGACCCGGCTCGGCTGGGCGCTGCCTACCTTGAGGCGGTGGCGCCCGAGCGTGACGGGCGGCCCTGGTTCATCGACAAATTGCCGGGTAACTATCTGCACCTGCCCCTGATTCTCGCGGCCCTGCCCAACGCGCGCATCGTGCATCTGGTTCGAGACCCTCTGGACGCGTGCTTCGCCAGCTTCAAGCAGCTGTTCGCCGATGCCTACCCGCACAGCTACGATCAGGCAGAGCAGGCGCGGCACTTCGTGCGCTACCACCGGCTCATGGCGCACTGGCGCGCGGAGTTTCCGGGGCGCTTTCTGGATCTGTCCTACGAGGACCTGGTGACTGATCCGCCCGCGGTCGCGCGTGCGCTGCTTGAGCAGCTTGGCCTACCGGTCGAGGACGCGGTGCTGCAGTTTGCCGGGGCGAGCGGACCGGTCGCGACCGCGAGCGCCGTGCAGGTCCGTTCGCCCGTGCACGCACGGTCGGTCGGTCAGGCTCGACGTCTTGGCGACGCGCTGGCCCCCATGCGGGACGTTCTGGCGGCGGCCGGACTGCTTTCAGAGCTGCCGATGCGCGCGCGGAATTCGAGCGCGTGACGATCTTCGCTGCCTGATCGGCCGGGATGATCGAGCGTAATGATCTGGCTTGTTGCAGCGCAACGAAGGCTGTGATTCCATCGCGTCTTTCCGCGCCCGCCCCCCAATTACCCGTCCCTCTGGAGGTTCCACCCCCGATGTCGAACCCGTTTCGAGTTGCCCGCGCCGTTCCGCAACGAAGCCTGACCCGGTCTGCCGCCCGTCCGGTCGCCCAGTCAGCCGCGCACCGATCGCCGCCGGCTCTGATGCGCGCACACGACGGCAACACGTCAGCCTTGGGGGCGCGCTCTGGCAGGGGCCGACTGGCGCGCTCCATTGCCGCCGTCTCCGCCGCGCTCTCGGGCCTGTTGCCCGCCTCCGGTTACGCTGAGCCGGGCGCGATCGAGGAAATCGTGGTCACCGTGCAGCGGCGCTCCGAGACCCTGTCGGACGTGCCGATCAGCGTCACCGCGGTCACCGGCGAGTTCGTGCGCGACGTCAATTTGGACGACGTGAAGGATCTTGTTTCGTTCACGCCCGGGCTGACCGGCAATTCCAAAGACAGCTTCATCGATGCGCTCAACATTCGCGGCATCGTCACCAACGACTTCGGCGTGGGCGGCGACCCCTCGATTGGCATTTTCAAGAACAACCTGTACCAGGGCCGCAATGGCGCCGTGGTCACCAGCCTGTACGACATCGATCGGGCTGAGGTGCTGCGCGGGCCGCAGAGCTTTCTGTTCGGCCGCAACACCATCGCAGGTGCGATCAGCGTGCACACGCGGCGCCCGGAGCTCGGCGCCGTCAACGGGTATCTGGATCTCGACGTTGCCGAGCGCGGACATCGGGTCGCGGAAGGCGCGATCAACGTGCCGGTGTCAGACCGGGTTGCCGTGCGCCTGGCGGGCTACAAGTCGGACGAAGACGGCTATGTGGGCAACGCCTTCGATCCATACCGCGATGACCTGATCGGGCACCACAAGAGCGGCGCGCGAGCGTCGCTGCTGTGGCAAGGCGACCGCACCGAGATCAACCTGCTCGCGGAATACGAAACGCGGCGGCAGTCGGGCTCGATCTATCGCGCGACCGAGAAGGGTGCGTCGTGGGAAAACCTGCAGGAACTGTTTCCGGACGAGCTGGGTGACGGCCTCGCCGGGGGTGATCTCGATGCGGACAGCGACATGGGTTTCGGCGAGTCGGACGACGCCGACATCATGAGCTTCGGGCTCGAGATCGAGCACGATCTCGGCTGGGCCACGTTCAATTCCAATACCGGCTTCAAGGATCACGAGTACGACTACGCCGAGGATTTCGACGGCACGCCGCTGCGCATCAACGACTATGCGCAGGTGCAGGACGGCGACTACCTGGAGCAGGAGTTCAGGCTCGTATCGCAAAATGATTCGCCGCTGTCGTGGTACGGCGGTGTGTCGTTCTACCGCGAAACGCTGGATGCCACCTTCGCGCAGGCGGCGGATGAAGACGTGATGTGCGTGTTCTACTACGGCGTGGCCTGCGCGGACGAATTCGAGGGCTTCACCTATACCGCGGACGGCACGCTGGTGGAGAGCAACCGGGTGCGCGGACGGTTCGAGGGCTGGGCCGCCTACGTCGACCTGACCTACCAGGTCACCCCCAGCGTCGACGCCAGCCTGGGTCTGCGCTACACGCATGACGAAAAGGATTTCCGGCTGCAGGCCTTCGATGTTGCCAGCGAGCTCGGGCCGTTCTGGGCCATGGGGTTCACCACCGACGGCTTTTTGCAGGACAACAAGGAGTGGAACGATCTGTCACCACGCCTCCTGGTGCGCTGGCAGCCGGATGACGTATCGATGGTGTACGGCAGCGTGACGCGCGGCTACAAGTCGGGCGGCTACGGCAGCTTTGCCATCTTCCCGGACCTGGGTTTCGGCATCACCGGCGTGACGCGCGACGATGCGCGGCCGGATGATTTCGATCCGGAAGAGGTACTGTCGTGGGAGATCGGTCATAAGGGCAGATTCCTCGATGGACGCGCTCAGACCGAGGTGTCCGCCTACTTCTACAACTACAAGGACCTGCAGACGGTTGTGCAGGGTAACGGCGGCGGCATCCTGGTCGACAACATCGGTGACGTGGACGGGTTCGGTATTGAAGGTTCGCTGAACCTGATCGTGAACGATTACCTCGACGTCTATCTCGCGGGCGCCTGGGCCGGCACCGAGGCCAACGACGTGCAGGCCGCCTGCAACGCGGATGATGTGAACAGCTGCGAAGGCAACGACCTGCCAGAGCTGCCGGAGCTGTCGTGGTCGGCCGTCGTGCAGGGTCATTACCCGGTGGCGGGCGGCGAATGGATCGCCCGTTACGAGCTGTTTGGCCAGTCTGAAACCGGCGGCGGCCTGGAAGAGGACCCAGCGGGTGAGCTTGATGGCTGGACGGAATCCGCCCTGCGCGCCGGCTTTCGCGCGGCAGCTGGCTGGGAAGTACTTGCGTACATCGAGAATCTCACCGACGAGGAGTACTGGGATGCCGCGGTACCGCTTGGCGAGATATTGCCAGCGCATTATTTCGGGCCCAGCCGGCCGCGCACCGTTGGTGTCAGCGTCAGCTGGACGTTCGAGTGACCCCTCGACAGAGGTTGCGTGACCATGTCGCGCGACCGTCTGCCGCGGTCTGATCGCGGGTTCGAAGACTCCTGGTACTACGCCACCGCGCACGAGCACACCCCGCACCCGCCGCTTGCGGGTGCCAC
Source organism: uncultured Pseudomonadales bacterium (assembly GCA_964628545.1). Classification (GTDB taxonomy): domain Bacteria; phylum Pseudomonadota; class Gammaproteobacteria; order Pseudomonadales; family Azotimanducaceae; genus UBA7803. Next base: position 3,952 of record CAZVMA010000038.1, read on the forward strand.
CCGTGTCGACGTCTGCATCGTCGGCGCCGGCTATACCGGTCTGTCAGCGGCGATCGAGCTCTCGGCGCGCGGCTATCGCGTGATCGTGCTCGAGGCGCACCGCGTTGGCGCGGGCGCGTCCGGACGCAACGGCGGTGTGCTGGGGATGGGCCAACGCCGCGATCAAGACGAGCTTGAAGCGTGGCTGGGCCGGGATCTGGCCAGGCGCCTGTGGCAAATCGCGGTCGACGCCAATGAGCTGGTGCGGTCGCGCATTGCCCGCTACGACATTGCTTGCGATCTGGTGGACGGCGAGCTGCATGCGGCGCACCGCCCCCGGCACCGCGCGGCCTATCACGCCTACGCCGAGTTCCTGGCGCGCGAATACGACTATGCGCATATCCGGCCGGTCGACCGCGAGGAAATGACGCAGCTACTGGGCACCGACGCTTATCATGGCGGCTACCTCGATCGCCGCGCGGGACATTTGCATCCGCTGAACCTGGCGCTGGGCCTGGCGCGCGCCGCCCGTGCAGAGGGCGCGGTCATCCACGAACACACGCCGGTCCGCGCCTGGCGCGGCGGGTCGCGAGCCGGCGAGCCGGTTGTTGTGCATACCGCCACCGGTGATGTGCAGGCCGACTATCTCATCCTGGCCTGCAACGGCTACCTCGGTGATCTGGCGCCGACGCTTGCGCCGTGGCAGATGCCGATCAATAACTTCATTCTGGCCACCGCGCCGCTCGATCCCGCGCGCGCGCGGCGCATCAACCGCGACAACCTGGCCGTGGTCGATTCCCGGTTCGTGGTGAACTACTTTCACCTGACGCCGGACCGGCGCCTGATCTTTGGTGGCGGTGAAAACTACAGCGCCCGCTTTCCACGCGATCTGAAGGCCTTTGTGCGACGACACCTGCTCGCGGTATACCCCGATCTGCACGATGTCGCGATCGACTATGCCTGGGGCGGCACGCTGGCCATCACCATGCGGCGCATGCCGCACTTCGGGCGCCAGGGGCACGGCGTCTGGTGGGCTCAGGGTTATTCCGGTCACGGCATCGCCATGGCCAATATGGGGGGCAAATTGGTCGCCGAGGCGATCATGGGTGATGCCGAGCGCTTCGACGTCATGGCCCGTTTGCCGCACGTGCGCTTTCCCGGTGGCACGCTGCTGCGCTGGCCCGCGCTGGTTGCGGGTATGCTCTACTATGCGCTGCTCGATCGGCTCTGATGCGCCGGTCGTGATCGTTCCGCGCCGGACAGGGCCGCATCTGACAGGGGGGAGTGTGCTTCGAGTCGTCTTGCAACCATGGGTGCTGCGAAAACCTCTCCTGCGAAGCGTACTCCTGAGACGAATGGGCAACGCGCGCGCGTTCATGCCCGCCGCCCTGTTGGCGTTTGCCGTTGCCGGCTGCGGCGCCGACTCCGCGTCCTCGGCGAATGTCGCCCAGGCCGACCTGCTGCTGGTCAACGCAGCGGTCCATACGCAGGATGCAGCCGACCGGCGGGCCACCGCGATTGCGATCGCGGGGGGGCGCATCGTCGCCGTTGGCACCGACGCTGAGATTACGGCCGCGTACGCGGGTCCGGTGCGGGATCTCGCGGGCATGATGGTGCTGCCCGGCTTTCATGATGCGCACGCGCACCCGATCGGCGGCGGACTGCAGCTGAATCGCTGCGATCTCAGCAGCGCCAACGCCGTGGACGCGATCATCGCGCGCGTGCGTGCCTGTGCCGAAGCGCTGCCGCCCGACGCGTGGCTGGTGGGGGGCGGCTGGAATCTGTCGCTGTTCCCGGAAGCCAACGCCGACAAGGCGCTGCTGGACGCGGTTACCGCTGACCGGCCGATCTACCTGCGTGGCGCCGACGGACACAGTGCCTGGGTGAACAGCGCCGCGCTGGCGGCGGCCGGCATCAGCGCCGACACGCCCGATCCGCCGCTCGGCATCATCGAGCGCGACGCACGCGGTGAACCCTCCGGCACCCTGCGCGAGAGCGCTCAGAATCTGGTCGAGGCGGTGCTGCCGGCAACGTCGGCCGCGGAGCGGCTGGCGGGCGCGCGCTCCGGCATCCGTGTCGCGAACGCGCTGGGCGTGACGTCGATCATCGACGCCGCCGTCGATGCCGAGGGGCTGGCCACCTGGCGTGCGCTGGCTCGTGATGGCGAACTTACCGCGCGCATTGTGGCCAGCGTCAGTACTGACGGCGGCCTCGAAGCCGCGCTGGCGCTAGCCGACCCGGCCGCGCGCGGCACCGATGCGCTGGTGCGCGCGGATGCCGCCAAGATCTTTCTCGACGGGGTGCTGGAGGGCGAGACCGCTGCCCTGCTCGAGCCGTATCTGGATCGGCACGGTGCGTCCGGGCAGCTGCTGCAGCCGTGGGAGCAGCTGCGGGATCTCGTCATTGGTCTCGACGCCGCCGGCGTGCAGGTGCATATGCACGCGATCGGCGATCGGGCGGCACGGGAAGGGCTGGACGCCATTGCGGCGGCGCGCGAGGCGAACGGCGCCCGCGACAACCGGCACCACATCTCGCACCTGCAGCTGGTGCACCCGGATGATTATCCGCGCTTTGGCGCGCTGGATGTGGGCGCCAACTTTCAGGCGCTGTGGGCATTTCCGGACAAGTACATCGTCGACGTCAACCTGCCGGTTGTCGGCCAGGCGCGTGTCGAGCGCATGTATCCGATTGCCTCGATCGCCGCTGCAGGCGGCAGCGTGGTGTTTGGCAGCGATTGGCCGGTATCGTCGATGAATCCGCTGCTCGCCATCGAGACCGCGGTGACCCGGGCGAACCCGCAACCGGGCGCAGACGCGCCCGGGCCGTCCGTGCTGAACCCTGCAGAGCGGATCACCCTGGCGGCCGCGATTGCCGGATACACGCGCGCCGGCGCCCGGCTGATGCATCAGGACGCGCACACGGGCACCATCGAGCCCGGCAAGCGCGCCGATCTGGTGGTGCTGGCGCGGGACCTGTTCACGGTTGCGCCCGACGCCATCAGCGAAGTGCCGGTGGTGATGACTTTGTTCGACGGACGCGTGGTCTACGAGCGTGCCGATGAACGTGGGCTCGAGCCGCAGCAGCCGGGAGCGTGAGATGTCGGACATCGACATGACGGCGCAAGGCATTAGCCTCGCACGGCTGGCGCGGCTCGGCGAGCACCTCGATGCCTATGTGCAGGACGGCCGCTATCCCGGATATGCCTGTCTGGTCAGCCGCGGAGGCATTCCGGTCTGGTTTCGGGCGCACGGGCAGCGCGACGTGGCGCGCGATCTGCCGGTCACCCGCGATACCGTCTTTCGCATCTATTCGATGACCAAGCCGATCACCAGCGTGGCGCTGATGATGCTGTACGAGCAGGGTCATTTTCAGCTGGATGACCCGGTATCCGCGTACATTCCCGAGTGGCGGGATCTGCGGGTGTTCGCGGGCGGCGATGCTGCATCATTCACCGTCCGGGCGCCCGATCGGCCGATGCAGATCAAGGATCTGTTCACCCACACGTCCGGCCTGACCTACGGCTTTCTGCACGCCCATCCCGTAGACGCCCTGTACCGGGCGAACGGTATTGGCGGCCTGGCCAACGGCGGCACGCTCACCGACATGATCCGCAATCTGGCCGAGCTGCCGCTGCAGTTCTCGCCCGGCACGCGCTGGAACTATAGCGTCGCTACGGACGTGCTCGGCTACCTGGTGCAGCGGTTTTCGGACCGCGATCTGGATGACTACGTCCGCACCTTCATCACCGAACCGCTGGGCATGGCGGATAGCGGCTTCGCGGTTCCGGAGTCGGCCTGGTCGCGTCTGGCAGCCTGTTACGAGCGCGCGCCCGGCACGCGCACCTTTCGGCTGCAGGATGACCCACAGACCAGCGCCTACCGATCGCGACCGAGCTTCCTCTCGGGCGGTGGCGGCATGGTTGCCACCATCGACGATTACCAGCGCTTTGCGACCATGCTGCTGAACGGGGGTGAGCTGGATGGCGTGCGGCTGCTGGGACGCAAGACGCTGGCCCACATGACCACCAACCAGCTGCCCGGAGGCGTCGACCTGGCCGCCATGGGCCAGCCCACGTTCAGCGAAACGTCGTTCGACGGCATCGGGTTCGGGCTGGGGTTCTCCGTGGTGCTTGATCCGGCTGCTGCCAACGTGCTCGACTCGCCGGGTGAGTTTGCCTGGGGTGGTGCCGCCAGCACCTATTTCTTCGTTGATCCCGTGGAGTCGCTTACCGTGGTGTTCATGACGCAGCTGCTTCCCTCATCCGCCTACCCGGTACGGCGCGCGTTGAAGACGCTCGTTTACCAGGCGCTGGTCGACTGATCGCGGGCCGGGAGCAACATCGTGTCTGATGCGCGCGCGCTGCGCGAAGCCCTGGAAGCCCGCCTCGGCCACTTCCACGCCGAGCAGCGACTCAGCCTGGAAGCGGCACACGAAGACGATCTTTTCCGCGATCGCGGTACGGGCGCGGCGAAGTACTTTCATCCGGAGAACTGGTATTCCCTGCCCACGCTGATCCGCTGGTCGCTGAAGCTTTGCGGGCTGTGGCCGCGCGCCCAGCGCAACGCGCGCACCATCCGTCTGGTCGAGAACGCCATCGCGCTGCCGCGGCTGCCGCCCGCGCTTGATGGCTTTCGGGTGCTGCACCTGTCGGATTTGCACATCGACGCCAGCGACGCGCTCGCCGACGCGATCATCGCGGCCGTGCGTCCGGTCGAGCACGACCTGTGCGTGCTGACCGGGGACTACCGCTTTCTGACCGCCGGCAGCATCGACGCGACCGTCCGCAACCTGGAGCGCCTGCGCGCGGTGCTTGCGGCGCCGGTCTACGCCGTTCTCGGCAACCACGATCCGGTAGCGCTGGTGCCGGCGCTGGAAGCCATGTCGGTGCGCGTGTTGATGAACGAGCAGGTGTGGATCGGCAACGGCTCGGCCGGCTTCAACCTGGCGGGCGTCGACGATCGCCATTACTTCGGTCTGGACAATCTCGAAAAGGCGCTCACGGGCCTGTCGGCCGACGGCCCGACGGTGCTGCTCTGTCACACGCCCGAGATCTACCGGCAGGCGGCTCATGCCGGTGTCGATCTGCTGCTGTCGGGCCACACGCATGGCGGCCAGATGTGCCTGCCCGGCGGCTGGCCGATCCTGCTGGATGCCCGCATTCCGCGTCGGCTTGGGCGCGGCGCCTGGCGCTACCGCGAGCTGCAGGGCTACACGTCTCCCGGCGCCGGGTCGTCAGTGGTCGAAGGCCGCCTCAACTGCCCGCCGGAGATCACCCTGCATCGACTGCGCGTCGCGGCTGATCCGGTCGGGGTCACCTCGTCGGGGTGACCCTGTCGCTGTCTTCCTTGGGGTGGGGCTCCGGCCGGGTAGGGTTTCGGTCGGGGATGAGAAAATCGACCGGCCGCTCTACAATCCGCGGTCCGCTGGGTGGCGGATCAGTCGACATACCGGTCATGTGCAGGAGGGCATCCCGTGAACGCACCGCTTGAGGGCGTGACGGTCATCGAGATCGACAACTACATGGCGGCGCCCAGCGCGGCGGCCATCCTCGCTGACCTGGGCGCGCGGGTCATCAAGGTCGAGCCGCTCACGGGCGATCCGATGCGCGGCATCGGCCGGCCGGCCAAGATCGACGGCGCGCTCAGGGGCTACGATTTCGGCTTTGACGTCGACAATCGCGGCAAGGAATCGATTGCGGTCGCGCTCGACACCGACGCCGGCGCGGCCATCGTGCAGCGCCTCGTTCAGCATGCAGAGGTGTTCCTCTGCAACCTGCTGCCGCAGCGGCAGGCCAAGTTCGGGCTCGACCCGGAAACCTTGATGAAGCTCAACCCCGCGCTGGTGCACGCAACGCTGACCGGTTACGGCACCAACGGTCCGGACGCTGGGCGACCGGGATACGACGTCACCGCCTTCTTTGGCCGCTCTGGTCTGTACGACGCCATGCGCGAGGGCGACGACGGCGCCGTACCGATGGCGCGTCCGGCACAGGGCGATCACACCACCGGTCTGGCCCTGGTCGGTGCCGTACTCGCGGCCCTGCGCATGGCTGAACGCACCGGCACCGGTCAGGTGGTGGAAACCTCGCTGTACGAAACCGCGATCTGGACCCAGGCCTCCGATTTTGGCGTCACCGCGGTCGACCACGCCCCGGTGCGCCGGCGGGCGCGCAATCAGCAGCTTGCGCCGGCCGCCAACCGCTATCCCTGTGGTGACGGCAAATGGATCGTGCTGAACACCATGGGCGGTAGCGCGTGGGACAAGCTGTGCGCGGCCCTCGAGCAGCCGCAGTGGCTGTCTGACCCTCGGTTTGTCGACGCCAGCAGCCGCTATCGACACATGGCCGAACTGGTGGCCGCGATCGACACCATCCTGGCCGCTCGCAGTCGCGATGAGTGGGGCGCGGTGTTCGACCGCGCCGGGCTCATCTGGGGGCCGGTGCTGACGCTGGAGGAAGTGGCAGCCGATCGGCAGGCTGCGGCGATCGACATGTTTCCGCGCATCGAGCATCCGGAACTCGGCTCGTACCCAAGCGTGCGCATTCCCATGCGCTTCCGCGATGCCGACGTGCGGCCGCGAGGGCCGGCACCGGTGCTCGGCCAACACACGCACGCGGTGCTGGCGGCAGCGGGCCTCTCGGCCGCCGAGATCGAGGCGCTGGTTGCCTCAGGTGCCGTGCAGGGCACGCGGACCGGTTCGGAACCGGGCCAGAACTGAACGGCCGTCCGCAAACCCGGCTACCACTTGCTCGACAGAATCATCAGGAAGACAACCCAACGTGACCGCCAAGATCATTCACACCCAGCTGCGCGGCCAGGCGCTGCTACGCAATCCCCTGCTCTACAAGGGCAGCGCCTTCAGCGAAGGCGAGCGCGATCTGCTCGAACTGCATGGTCTGCTGCCGCCGACCTTCAATACGCAGGATCAGCAGGCGATCCGCTTCTACCAGCGGCTGTCTTCGGTGACCGATCCGCTGGCGAAATACCGTGAGCTGGCCGGACTCCAGGATCGCAACGAATATCTCTACTATCGGGTGCTGATGGATCATCTCGCCGAGCTGATGCCGATCGTCTACACCCCGACGGTCGGGCTTGCGTGCCAGAAGTTCAGCGAAGTCTTTCAGCGCGGCCGTGGCGTGTGGATCTCGCCGGCCGATCGCGGGCGCATCCGGCAGATCCTCGAGCGGGCGGCAGAAGGTCGCAATATCCGGCTGTCGGTGGTCACCGACAACGAATCCATTCTTGGCATCGGTGACCAGGGTGCCGGCGGCATGGCCATCTCCATCGGCAAGCTCGCGCTATACACGGCCGCGGCAGGTATCGATCCCGCCGAGACGCTGCCCATCAGCCTCGACGTCGGCACCAACAACCGCGACCTGCTGCAGAACGACCTCTACCTGGGCTGGCCCCGCGAGCGCCTCACTGGCGCGGCCTACGATGATCTGGTCGAAGAGTTCGTGGTTGCGTTTGCCGAGCTGTTTCCGAACGGGCTGCTGCAGTGGGAGGACTTCCGCAAGGACAACGCCCTGTCGGTGCTCGAGCGTTATCGCCATCGGTTCCTGTCGTTCAACGACGACATTCAGGGCACCGGGGCGGTGTGTCTCGCGGGGGTGCTGTCCGCGTTGCGCATCAAAGGTGAACGGCTGTCGCAGCAGCGCATCGTGATTCACGGCGCCGGTGCCGCTGGTCTTGGCATCGCGCGCCAGATCATGGCCGCGCTGCGCGAGGAAGGCGTTGCTGATGCCGACATGGCGGGGCGCATGGCGCTGCTCGACAGCAGCGGCTTACTGGTCAACGATCGCGAATACGCGGATGGCTACAAGCGCGAGCTGGCCTGGTCGCCCGAGGCGGCCACCGCGGCGGGCCTCGACGACGATCGTTCGCTGGCGGCGGTGGTTTCGCGATACGCGCCGTCCGTGCTGATCGGCACCAGCGGTCAGCCCGGCGCGTTCGACGAGGCGCTCATTCGCGACCTCGCCAGCCGCACCGCGGCGCCCGTGATCTTCCCGTTGTCCAATCCCACGTCGAACTGCGAGGCGCATCCCGACGACCTCATTCGCTGGACCGAGGGCCGCGCGCTGGTCGCGACCGGCAGCCCGTTTGCGCCGGTGCGTTATGCTGGCCGCACCATCCATGTGGGTCAGGGCAACAACGTGTTCGTGTTTCCGGCCATCGGGCTCGGCGCGCTCATCGCGGGCGCACGCGCAGTCTCCGACGGCATGGTTTCGGCTTCGGCTGCCAGTCTCGCCGCACAGGTGACGCCGGAGGAGCTGGAGCGCGGTCTGCTGTACCCCGACATCGCGCGCCTGCGCGAGATCACCGCCTTCGGCGTTGCCGCAGTCGCGCGGCAGGCGCATGTCGAGGGGCTGGCGACCGTGCCGGAACCGGACGATTTCCTGGCTGCGGCCCGGGATGCAATGTGGACCCCGGCGTACCCCAGTTTCGTCTGACGGCGACGCGCTGGCTGGCGCTCGCCGCGCTGGCGCTGGTCTCAGCCTGCGCCACTTCGCCGCTGGGTCGCGGCCAGCTGATCCTGTATCCAGAGGCCGATGTCGCAGCCATGGGCTCGGCTGCCTTTGTCGAGATGCAGAGCCAGACGCCGCTACTCCGCGATGGCCGCACCAACCGCTACGTGCAGTGCGTGGCCAACCAGCTGCTGCGCAGCATGCCCGGTACCGACGCGGCGACATGGGAAGTGCGCGTGTTCGACGACCCGTCCGTCAACGCGTTCGCGCTGCCAGGGCGCAAGATCGGTGTCTATCGCGGCCTGCTGGGTGTGGCCGGGGATCAGCATCAGCTAGCGGCGGTGATCGGGCACGAGATCGCGCACGTCACTGCCCGACACGCCAACGAACGGATCTCCACGCAGGCGGTCGCCGATTCCGGCCTGCAGATCGTGCAAATTGCGGCGGGGTCGAGCTCGCCCGCGCGCAGCGAGCTGTT
>CAZVMA010000039.1:0-12852 GCA_964628545.1 uncultured Pseudomonadales bacterium
GGTTGCCCAGCAGGATTTGATCGTCCGCGCCGTCGCCACTTACACGGCGGTGCTGCGTGCCGCAGCCAATGTCCGCGCATCACGCGCGCAGGAGCAGGCGTTTACCGCGCAACTCGATCAAGTCCAGCAGCGGTTTGATGTGGGCATGGTCGCGATCACCGACGTTTACGAGGCGCGCGCCGCATACGACCTGGCGGTCGCGCTGCGCATCAGCGATGAGGGCCAGCTGGGCACTGCGCGCGAGCAGCTGTCGCTGTTGACCGGCCGTCCGCATGGCGATCTGTGGGAACTGAACGAGCAGTTTCCGGTGTCGAACCCCGACCCGGTGGCCGCGGACCAGTGGGTGATGCATGCGCTGTCGCACAACCTGGATATCCGGGCGGCGGCGCTTGGTCGTGACGCAGCGCAGCGTGGCTCACGCGCGGCGGCCAGCGAACATCTGCCGCGGGTCGACCTGGCCTTCGGCTATCAGGATTCTCGCACCGACGTCGATCAGCTGGTGAAAGGGGTCGGTCGGCGCCCCGAGTACCCGAACGACCAGGAGCGCACCTCCATTGCGCTGAATCTGACGGTGCCGCTCTACAGCGGCGGGTTGATCAGCGCCAACCGGCGGCAGGCCGCGGCCGTGTTCGACGCGCAGCAGGCCGGCTACGATCTCGCGGTGCGGACCGTCACCCAGGAAACGCGCGCTCTGCACCTGCGGGTGGCGGCCGATGTGGCCACCAACGCCGCTCGCGCGCAGGCGGTCACCTCGACCAAATCGGCGCTCGAGGCTGCGGAAGTGGGCTACGAGGTGGGCACCCGCAACGTTGTCGACGTGCTGAACGCTCAGCGGGAACACTACTCCGCCGTTCGTGATTACGAGAACAGCACGGTCGACTACGTACAGGATCTGATTCTGCTGAAGCGCCTGATCGGCAGCCTGAGCCCCGGCGATGTTTACGAGCTGAACCGCTGGCTCGCCGCGCCGGCGCCTGCGACCCTGAGCGGCGCAGCACCGAATTCGGCAAGTGGCGCGCCCGCGCCCGCGCCCGCCACGCCCTGAACCGTTCATGGCTGACGGGCGCCGCTATCGGGTCGACCTGCCGCTGCAGATTGCGGAGTGCGATGCCAACTATCTGCGGCTCTGGCGCCTGTTTCCGCGCCTGCGCGAAGAAGACACGCGCGTGTTCGAGCTGCCGCAGGGCCCCCAGCAGACACTCGTCGTATTCACGGTGATCGAGCGCGGGCCCTATACCACGCTGGTAGAGCTGCGTCAGTCGCCGGGGTCGCCCTGGCACGAGGAACCGTGGCTGATCGAGCCGCGCATGCGTGTGCGCCTGTACCACGACGCGCGCAGCGCAGAGGTGGTCGAGTTTCAGGGCGTGCGGCAGTTCCGGCCCCGGTATGACTACCCGAATACGCGTATGCATCAGCCGGACGAGAAGGCTCAGGTGAACCGCTTTCTCAGCGAATTTCTGGCCGTGTGTCTGGCGGAGGGCACCGCGCGGTCCGTGCTAGCGCCTGCCGGCTGAACCCCGGGTAATGTCCGTCGGCGTCTGTTCCGCTCATTCCACCCGGCCCTGTCGCCGTTGTCTATCGAGGTCATCAAGCCCCCATGGCAGACGTCCGGTATTCCGCTGAATCGATCCAGGTGTTGTCCGGGCTTGAGCCCGTGCGGCGTCGGCCTGGCATGTACACCGACACGACGCGGCCGAATCACCTGGTGCAGGAAGTCGTCGACAACAGGGGCGACGAGGCGTTGGCCGGACACGCGCGCCAGATCGACGTGGTGCTGGCGCGCGATGGCGTGATCTCGGTCACCGATGACGGGCGCGGCATGCCGGTCGATCGACATCCCGAGTTTGGCGTCTCCGGGGTCGAACTGATCCTGACCCGCCTGCACGCCGGCGGCAAGTTCGATAACAGCAACTATCAGTTTTCCGGCGGCCTGCACGGCGTCGGCGTGTCGGTGGTGAATGCGCTGTCCGACTGGCTGGTGGTCGAGGTGCGTCGGGACGGCATGCTCTGGCGACAGCGGTTCGAGCGCGGCGAGCCGGTCTCGGCGCTCGAGGCCGTGGAGTCGGTCGCGAAGCGCAGCACCGGCACCTGCGTCCGCTTTCTGCCAGAGGCCGGCTACTTTGATTCACCGCGCGTGTCGGTCAGCCGCCTCGCCCACCTGCTGCGCGCCAAGGCGGTATTGTGCCCCGGGCTGCGCGTCTCGCTGTCGGTCGAGGCCGAGCCCGAGCGCAGCGCCAGCTGGTACTTCGAGGATGGTCTACGCTCGTATCTGGATGATGCCCTGGCCGGCGCCGACACGATCCCCGCCACACCATTCCTGCACAGCGCGCGCGGCAACCAGGAGGCGGTGGACTGGGCGGTGAAATGGATTGTCGACGGCGGCGACGTAGTCACCGAGTCGTACGTGAACCTCATCCCCACCGCGCAGGGCGGTACCCACGTCAACGGCCTGCGCAGCGGCCTCTCGGACGCGTTGAAGGAATTCTGCGAATTCCGCGATCTGGTGCCGCGCGGCGTCAAGCTGACCGCGGAAGACCTGTGGGATCAGTGCGCCTATGTGCTTTCCGCCAAGCTGTCCGAGCCGCAGTTTGCCGGCCAGACGAAGGAAAAGCTGTCGTCGCGCCAGGCGGCCGCATTCATCAGCGGCGTCGCCAAGGATGCCTTCAGTCTCTGGCTGAACGAGCATCCGCAGGACGGTGAGCGCCTCGCAGAGTTGGCTATCGCCAACGCGCAGCGGCGCGTGCAGGCCAGCAAAAAGGTTACGCGCAAGAAGATCACGGCTGGTCCGGCGCTGCCCGGCAAGCTCGCCGATTGCTCGAGCCAGGACGTCGAGCGCGGCGAACTGTTTCTGGTCGAGGGGGATTCCGCGGGCGGGTCCGCGAAACAGGCGCGTGATCGCGAGTTCCAGGCCGTGATGCCGCTGCGGGGCAAGATTCTGAATACCTGGGAGGTGGCGTCTGCGGAGGTGCTGGCGTCGCAGGAGGTGCACGACATCTCGGTGGCGATCGGCGTTGACCCCGGGTCGGCCGACCTCACCGGGTTGCGCTACGGTCGGGTCTGCATTCTCGCGGACGCGGATTCCGATGGCGCGCACATCGCGACCCTGCTCTGCGCGCTGTTCCTGCGACATTTTCGACCGCTGGTCGACGCCGGGCACGTGTTCGTGGCCATGCCGCCGCTGTACCGCATTGATGTCGGCAAGGACGTGTACTACGCGCTTGACGAGTCCGAGAAGGCCGGCGTGCTGGACCGCATCGCGGCCGAAAAAAAACGCGGCGCGGTGAGCGTGCAGCGGTTCAAGGGGCTTGGCGAGATGAACCCGATACAGCTGCGGGAAACGACCATGGATCCGAACACGCGGCGGCTGGTACAGCTGACGCTGGATGACGTGGCGGCCACGGATGAAACCATGGACATGCTGTTGTCGAAGAAACGCGCGGGCGATCGGCGCATCTGGCTCGAGCAGAACGGCGATCAGGCCAGCCTGCTGGAATAGCGCACGCGGGAGCGGACGGTGAACACGGAACACAACGATATCGAAGCCCTGCCGCTGCGCGCGTTCACTGAGCGTGCGTACCTTGATTATTCGATGTATGTGATCAACGACCGCGCGCTGCCGCACATAGCCGACGGGCTGAAGCCGGTGCAGCGCCGGATCATTTACGCCATGAGCGAGCTCGGGCTCGACAACGCGGCCAAATTCACCAAGTCGGCGCGCACCGTCGGTGATGTGCTCGGCAAGTTCCATCCGCACGGTGACAGCGCCTGTTACGAAGCCATGGTGCTCATGGCCCAGGATTTCTCGTTTCGCTATCCCCTGATCGACGGGCAGGGCAACTGGGGCGCGCCGGACGATCCCAAATCCTTCGCGGCAATGCGCTACACCGAGGCCAGACTGTCCCGGTTTGCGGACCTGCTGCTGGCCGAGATTCGCCAGGGCACGGTCGACTTCGTGCCCAATTTCGACGGCGCATTGTCCGAGCCGCGCCTGCTGCCGGCGCGTGTGCCGCTGGTGCTGCTGAACGGCAGTACCGGGATCGCCGTAGGCATGGCCACCGACATTCCGCCGCACAACCTGAACGAGGTGGTCAGTGCCGCCATCCATCTGCTGGAAGACCCTGATGCCAGCGTGGAGGCCCTGCTGCTGCACGTCCGCGGTCCGGACTTTCCTACCGCCGCCGAGATCATCACGCCCGCTCACGAGCTGCGCACGCTGTACGAGACCGGGCGTGGCTCGGTGCGCGCGCGGGCCGTCTGGCGCCGTGAGGGCGGCGACATCGTCATCACCGCGCTGCCGCACCAGGCCTCGCCCGCTCGCATCCTGGAGCAGATCGCGCAGCAGATGCAGGCCAAGAAGCTGCCCATGCTGGCCGATTTGCGCGACGAGTCGGATCACGAGCATCCGATGCGTCTGGTGCTGGTGCCCCGATCCAACCGGGTTGATCTCGACCGGCTGATGTCCCATCTGTTCGCGACTACGGATCTCGAGAAGTCGTATCGGGTAAACCTGAACCTGATTGGTCTGGATCAGCGCCCGCGGGTGATGAATCTGAAGGACGTGCTCGGCGAGTGGCTGACCTTCCGGCAGGGCACCGTTACGCGTCGGCTTGAGCATCGCAGGAACCGCATCAATGAGCGGCTGCACGTGCTCGAGGGTCTTCTGATCGCGTACCTCAACATCGACGAGGTGATCCGCATCATCCGCGAGGACGATGATCCGCGTGCCCGACTGATGAGCCGCTTCGGGCTCTCGGACGTGCAGGCGAACGCGATTCTGGATATCCGGCTGCGCCAGCTGGCACGGCTTGAGGAGTTTCGGATCCAGGGAGAGCGCGACACGCTGTCGGCTGAACTCGCCGACATTCTGCAGACGCTGGCGGAACCCGCGCGGCTGCGCGCGCTCATTCGCGGGGAAATGCTCGCCGATGCGGAACGGTTTGGTGATGCCCGTCGATCCCCGCTGGTCTCGGCGTCTGAGGCCTTGCCGTTCACGGAAGAAGATCTGCTCAGCAACGACCCGATCACCGTAGTGCTTTCCGACAAGGGCTGGGTGCGGGCGGCGAAGGGGCATGAGCTCGATCCCGCCGAGCTTGGCTATCGCACCGGCGATCAGTTTGCCTTCGCGGCGCGAGGGCGTTCCAACGACACGCTGGTGTTCCTCGACTCCACCGGCCGCAGCTACACCATTGCCGCACATACCCTGCCCTCGGCGCGCGGCCAGGGTGAACCGTTGACCGGCCGTCTGAAGCCGCCGGCTGGCGCCCGGTTCGTGGGTCTTGCGCTGGCAGCACAAGACCGTCGGGTGGTGCTCGCAGGCAGTTCCGGTTACGGCTTCGTCACCACTATGGCGGACCTCATCAGCAAGAACCGCAGCGGCAAGACCTGCCTCTCGGTAGCCGAGCCTGGGCAGGCGTTGCCCCCTGCGCTGGTTCCCGAGGGCGACCCGGCAACGGTGCTGGTCGTCACGGTCACATCCCAGGGTCGCCTGCTGGCCTTTCCGCTGACCGATCTGCCCGAGCTCGCGCGCGGCAAGGGCAACAAGCTGATCAACATCCCCCCGGCCAGCCTGCAATCGGGCGAAGAGTCGGTGGTCGGATTGGTTTGCATGGCGGCGAGTGACGAAGTGCTGGTGCTTGCAGGTCAGCGTCACCTGCGCCTGCGGCAGCGGGATCTAGAAAACTATCGGGGCGAGCGAGGTCGGCGCGGGGCACTGCTGCCGCGCGGGTTTCAGAAGGTCGATTCGCTCGCGCTGTCGTCGCGCTGAGTCTTCAGCCGCTCCACGCGCTGCAGCAGCTCGAGTTGTCGCGTTGGATCCAGCTCGGTTACCAGCATGGCGCCCGGGCTGCTGGTGGTCAGTTCGTCCAGCAGCGGGTTGCTGATGGCGCGAGCGACCATGCGTTCCGCATCGGCAACCACCTCGGCCATGCGCGCGCTGATCACCAGCGTGTGATCGCGCGCCAGCGCCGAAAGCAGCGACACGTCAGCCACTGCGGGGTGGTGCACGGGCAGCGGCGCGTCACCTGGCTGCCAGACCACGTGCAGGCCCAGCCGGTAGGTGCCGAACGGCGCCTCATCCCGGAGCAGGCGCGCCAGCGTCAACGCGGCAGCGACAACCTCGAATGCGCGATCAGGATCGTCGGTATCGTCGAAATCGATCAGCGCGCCTAGACCCGGCAAGCTGACCACCTGCGCCTGACAATCAAGCGCAACGGCCTCCGCGAGCTCGGTACACAGAGACAACTCGAATTCGCGCTCAACCCCCTGCAGACTCAGCTGGTTGTGCAGATTCACCCCGAGCAGATAGTGGCGCACATCCGGCGCTGTTTCCGGCTCGTCCTCGGTATGCGCCGGGTCCGTGTCGCCCATCCGCAAACCGGGTTGATTGGGGTCGGAAAGCGCTGATCCGATGCGTTCTGCGCCCGTCGGTCCAGCGCTCGACCGCTTGCGACGCAGGGTCAGCGTTGGGATGACCAGGCGCCCCGCCCGCCATTCCTGGAACAGCCCGGTGCAGAACAGCGCAGCCAGACTGGACACGACGATGCTGGCAAGCGCTAGTCCGAACGCGAGGCCACGGTTGGCGGGATCAGTGATGCCGGAGGCGAAGGCGGACGGGTCGAGAGCGATCCGCACATGCCCGACCACCACGCCATCGATCTCGATGGTATCCGAGTAGATCGGCGCTTCGAGTGCGCCGCTCAGCGTCAGCAGCTGCTGGTCGGCCGTGTAGGTAGCGACCGCAACCACCTCGCCCTGCGCCAGCAGTCGATTGCTGATCACGCCCAGGTGCAGCAGATCCTGTTTCAGCAGTGGCTCGACGGACAGTGCGCCGAGCGCACCGGCGGTCGCCTGACCGAAATCGTCCATTCGCACTTCGCGTCGGTCGAGCAGTAGCCAGGTGCCGAGCAGCAACAGGCCGGCCAACGTTGCGGCGACGAGGGCGGTCGCGAGAGCCCCGGCGCTCGGCTGCCAACCCGAGGGTGGCTCCGGGTTCGGCTGGGGCTGGCCGCGCATCCTGCTGATGGCGGCGGCCGGCTTGCGCGGCGTGCCTGCGGTCGTTGGCTCGGGTTTCATTCGCTGGGGTTGAAGTCGAAGTTCATCTCGGGGCCGGGTGGCTGCAGGTAGTTGCCCTGCACGAAATTGGCGCCACCCTGCCACAGCAGCGACAGCATTGAAGCCGTCTCGACCACGGGCACCACGCTCAGCTTGCCGAGCTGCTGCAGGCGTCCCAGGATCTGCACGACGGACTCGCGCGCAGCTGCGTCATTGCCCATCCCCTCGATCAGGGCGCCGTCCAGCTTCACGAAATCCACCGGCAGCTCTTCCAGGCGGGCAAAACCGTCGTCATTGACGCCGAAGCGTGAGAGCGAGGTCATGCAGTGCATGGCCCGCAGTGCCTCCGCAAAGTGACGGGCCTGACGCGTCAGATCCAGCACGTCGCGCTCGGTGAACTGGATGATCACCGCGTCCGTGGGCAGCCTTGTGGTTTTCAGCGCAACGTGCAGCCAGGTCGGGAAATCGGGGTCGATGATGCTGTTGGCCGATACGTTAATGGTCAGCCGCGTGTCGTGTCCCTTGGCGCGCTCGACCAGCAGGGCCCTGATCGCGCGCAGGATCACCCAGCGATCGATCTTGCCTGCGACGCCGTGCTCGATCGCCGTACCGAGGAAGCCGTCCGGTCGGAATTCGCGGCCCTCGGCGTCCACCATGCGCATGAACACCTCGTAGTGTTCGTTGGCGTCGCCCCGAAGGCTGACGATGGGCTGGTAGACCAGGCGGAAGGAGTCCTGCTCGATGGCCCGGTTGATGCGCGCGAGCATGCGCCCGGACTCGGTTTCCGGCAGCTCGGCGTCCAGACTTCCGCCGACCAGCTCGTAGCGTTGACCGCCCGCCAGCGACATGCGAACAGCCGTGCCAAGCGCCAGATCCAGCGCCACCTCGATGCGATCCGGCCCGGGCGCCTGCCCCGGTGTTTCGATCAATCCGGCGCCGATGCTGACCTGTGCCGCTGCGGCCGACGCGCCATCGCCCGTGTTCTGCGCCCCAATTTTCCGCACCAGCTCCTCGCAGCTGGCGCGCAGGTAGCCGCGGTCGCGCTGACGCAGCGCGGCGACGAACTGGTGTGGCGCCAGCCGCTGCACCGGATAGCCGGCGAGCAGCGTTCGCACCGCATCATGGACACGCGCCGCTGTCGCCTCCGAGCGGCGTAGGCCCTGATCAACCTGCAGACGCGCGAACTGATCGATCTGTACCACCAGCACCGCCATGCAGGGCGTCGGATTCGCGAACAGTGAGGCGGCTTCGGCAAGGAAGGCGCTCACGTCAGTCAGGCCCGAGGCGGGTTCGGAGGCTGCCGCGTCGCCGCTGGCTGCGCTGACTTGTGTTGCGCCGCCGGGCGGAGGAGTCGTGATGGTTTCTGCGCGGGCATTGGCTGATGGCTCAGTCACCGTTCGGATAGCGACCTGCAGGCAGGCCTCGCCGTCGTAGCGCGCGGGAGAAAGCGTGGCCTCTCCGGACACGGTCGGATAACGCGTCGTGTTGCCCCGAAAAGCGAACGTGCTCGGTGTCTTGTCATCGGGATGGCGCCGGAAGGCAGTCCGCAGCGCCTCGGCGGTGGCGCTGTCCGCCAGGTCGATCAGCGGCAGTCCAAGAATGTCGGCCTCGGTCGCCAGACCAAACAGGCGCAGGTAGCTCGCATTGGCGTGGATGTGCATGCCCTCGTGCACGTAGGCCACCGCGGCAGTTGTGCCCTGCAGCAGCAGTTCGGCGCGAGCCTCTGCCTCCTGCAGCGATTCGCGCAGCGCTTCGGCAGCATGGCGATCGGCGATGCGCGCGGCTTCACGCCGGAACACCCGCGTGAGGTGATCGGGCGCCGACAGACGCACCACGTCGTCTGCTCCCCACGCCAGCGCAGCGGCGGCATCGATGCCGTCATCGCGATGTTCCACCAGCAACACGGGCAGGGCCGGCGCCGTACTTCGGACATGCTGCACTGCGGCTTCCAGCGCCGGTGCCGCCGCGTCACAAAACAGCAGATCTGCGGTTTCGGCAAACGCTGGCGCGTGGTTCAGGTCGGTGGTCTGGATGCGGGTCGCGAAGCCCGCATTGCGCAACAAGGCGTCCAGTGTCGCAGCAGTGCCGGCGCGCGCGTCTGCGACCAGAACGCGCAGGGGCGTACGTGAGCCCGTTCCGTTCGGCATTGCCCTTTCGTGGCTCCCTCGTGCAGCGGCGGTCCCGACCAGGCGGGAGACCCGCGGATCATAAACCAAGAGCGCCCGAAAGCGGGCGCAGGAACCAAGAGCGCCCGAAAGCGGGCGCGAGAACCGTCGCCAGGCGAGCATGGCTGGTGCTGCATTGGAGCCCCGCGGGGCAGCGGGTATCATGCGCGCCTACCGCAGCGTTCGGGGTCGACCATGGCAACCTTCTCCACCAATGAATTCAAGCCCGGCATGAAAGTGCTGCTCGAGGCCGAGCCCTGCGCGATCCTTGAGAACGAGTACGTCAAGCCCGGCAAGGGCCAGGCCTTCAACCGAGTCAAGTTTCGCAACCTGAAAACGGGTCGGGTTTGGGAGCGCACGTTCAAGTCGGGCGAGTCGCTGGAGGCCGCCGATGTAATGGACCTCGATATGGAGTACCTGTACGAGGACGGCGAGTTCTGGCATTTCATGAAAGTCGATGGCAGCTTCGAGCAGCTGCCGGCGCCCGCATCAGCCATCGGCGATACGCGGCAGTGGCTGAAAGAGCAGCAGGTCTACCAGGTCACACTGTGGAACGACGCGCCCATCGCGGTGTCGCCGCCCAACTTCCTCGATCTTGAGGTGGTGGAAACGGATCCCGGCATTCGCGGCGACACCGCCACGGGTGGCACCAAGCCCGCGCGTTTGTCCACGGGCGCAACCGTCAAGGTCCCGCTGTTCATCGAAACCGGCGACGTGCTGCGCGTCGACACGCGC
Source organism: uncultured Pseudomonadales bacterium (assembly GCA_964628545.1). Classification (GTDB taxonomy): domain Bacteria; phylum Pseudomonadota; class Gammaproteobacteria; order Pseudomonadales; family Azotimanducaceae; genus UBA7803. The sequence continues at coordinate 9,951 of CAZVMA010000039.1, forward strand.
ACCTCCGAGTACGTCAGCCGCGCCAAGTCCGAGTAAGCGGGGCGGCCGGGGTTCGGGCGAACCGCGTCATGAGGGAAGCGCCCGGGTCGGACTGGCGACCCACCGCCACGATCGAAGCGCTCCGCGCGCGCGCGGCCATGCTCGCCTCTATTCGAGGCTTTTTTGCGGAGCGCGACGTGCTCGAGGTGCAAACGGGCGTGCTGGGGGCGGCCACCGTCACCGAACCGGCAGTCGAATCCATTGTTGTGCCCGGCCTCGGGTACCTGCAGACCTCACCCGAGTATTCCATGAAGCGCCTGCTGGCGGCGGGCGCTCCGTCGATCTACCAGATCGGTCCGGTGTTCCGGGCCGGCGAGCGCGGCAACCGGCACAACCCAGAGTTCACCATGCTGGAGTGGTACCGCCTCGGATTTGATGACCACGCACTGATGGACGAGGTGGCGGCACTGCTCGACTGCGTGTTGGGTCCGGAGATCACGCGGCGATGTACCTACGCCGACGTCATCGCGCGCGCGCCTGCGACTGCGCTGGATGGCATCGTTGGCGAGCTCGCGCCGCGGGAGGCGCTGGATTTGCGCTTCTCGGCCGGGCTCGACGCATTACCTCGCGGTCGTTGGCTGGTGACCGATTACCCGGCGGACCAAGCGGCGCTCGCGCGGCGGCGCGCGCACGATTCATCCGTGTCAGGGCGTTTCGAGCTGGTTGTTGATGGCCTCGAGGTTGCCAATGGCTATCACGAACTGAGTGACCCTGGTGAGCAGCGCGACCGGTTTGCGGCAGATCGCGCGCGGCGGCGCGCGGCGGGTCAGCCTGACCATGCGCCCGACGAGCGCCTGCTGGCGGCACTGGCGGAGGGTTTGCCCGATTGCGCGGGCGTCGCGCTGGGGCCTCCCCCACAGTTCATGCTGAAGCCCGGCACGCGGCGGATTGCGTCCGCCATCGCCATCCCAATCGATCGCGCCTGAGGTCGGCAGGCAGCCACAAACCGAGGAATGCTCGCTAAGGCTGCATCCGCCCGATCGCCTCACCCATGCGCACTACGCGGCCTGCAGTGAGCGCAGGGTCGAGCCGCATACGGCCGGGCTCGGTGCACACGATCACCGTCGAGCCCAGCAGAAACCGGCCGATTTCAGCGCCGCGCGGCAGCGTCAGCGACCATGACTGGTCCACCCGCTGCCGATAGGGCGAGCGCGGGCCGCCCCAGACGGTTTCGATCGAGGCGACGATCAGCGCACCGACCAGCACCACCACCAGCCCACCCAAAGCCGTTTCGAACTCGCAGACCAGCCGCTCGTTGCGGCAGAACAGTTCGCGCACGTGCGCTTCGGTGCGGGCATTGACCGAGAACAGGGCGCCCGGCAGCGCGGTGGTGCGCTGGAGTTCGCCCGCTATCGGCAGGTGCACCCGGTGATAGTTGCTGGGTGCCAGGTAGATGGTCGCGAAATCACCCCCAGCGTAGCGCGGCGCGGCGCGGCCGAGCAGCCGGTCGAGCGGGTAGCGCTGTCCTTTGGCCTGCAGCAGCTGGCCGTCCACCAGAGTGCCTGCTTGGCTCACGGTGCCGTCGGCGGGGCAGATGATAGCGTCTGGATCGGACGGCAGTGGTCGGGCATCGGCGCGCAGCGCGCGAGTGAAGAAATCGTTGAAGCTGCGGTAGTCGCTGAATGACGTACGCTCGGCCTCGCCAAGATCGATCCGGTAAGCGGCAGCGAACGCGCGAATGAACGGCTGGGCCACTGCGGGCCGCTCGCTTGCGGCCAGTGCGCCAAGCGCGCGCGAGAGGGCGTGCTTCGGCAGCGCCTGCTGCAGCATGGCAAATGCGTCCATCGCGCCGGTCACTCCTGACCGGTCACGATGGGCGTGTCATCCCGGTTACCCCACTCGCCCCAGGAGCCGTGGTAGGCCCGGATGCGAGGGAAGCCCAGCAGCCGCGCGGCGAGGTAGGTGAGCCCGGATCGGTGATGGGTCTGGCAATGCGTGATCACCTGCTTGTCGGCGGTGATGCCGTGCGCCGCGAGTCGGGCAGGCAGATCAGCCACCAGCCGCAGCTCGCGGCCGGGATCCATCAGCGCCAGCCAGTCGAGATTGACCGCCCCGGGCACATGGCCCGCGCGCCGTGAGCCGCTTCGCAGCCCCAGATATTCCGCCTCCGAGCGGGCGTCCCAGACCACCGCGTCGGGGTTGTCGATGGTGGCCAGGACGTCGGGAATCTCGGCGATGGGCCCGGTGTTGATCCGAATTTCGACCGGCTGTGTGGTTGGCGACCCGGCAGGCACGGGCGTCGGCCCCTGTTCGATCGGTTGACCGGCCGCGTACCAGGCCTGAATGCCGCCGTTCAGATAGGCCCAGCGGGTGTGACCGATGACGTCCAGGGTCCACAGGAAACGACCGGCCCAGCCGCCGCCTTCGTCGTCATAGGCGATGATGTTCAGGTCTGGGGAGTAGCCGATGCGCTGGAACAGGCGCGTCAGGCGCTGGATGTCAGGCAGACGCCCGGGAGCGGGCGGAGCGCCGGCGACCAGCTCACCCGGCTCGACCAGCACGGCGCCGGGCACGTGCGCCGACCGGTACGCCGCGTCGGCCGCCACGTGCACGATCAGCATGCCGGCGCGCGGCAGGGCGCTCAGATCATCGGGTTCCAGCAGTCGGCCCGGTTCTGCAAGCCAGTCGGGCGCTGTTGTTCGGGCGGTCATGTCGTCCCTCTCATGACGGTCAGGTATGGCTGACGGGCCCCGCGCGTGCGGCCGCGAGCGAATTCGAGCACCTATGGTAGCCCGGCGGCGGCGTGGACGGGATAATCCCGCGGCGCCGATTCCGGCGCGACCTGTAGCTGGGCTTTGGTCAGCCCAGTTCAGGTCCGGGCAATAATCGGCGGAGAAACCTGTGCCAGCATCCCAACTCGTGT
>CAZVMA010000040.1:0-5428 GCA_964628545.1 uncultured Pseudomonadales bacterium
TGGGACGTACCCTGCGTTCTTCGACCAGACGGTGCACGAAGTCTTCAAGATCCTGTCGCGCTTCCAGCCCCTGCTTCTGCGTCTCGGAACCGCCGAGGCCGCTCATCATGGAGTTGTACCAGTAATAGAACTGGCCGCGCGCGTCCTCCGGGAAGCCCAGGATCTCGCACACCACGCTGATCGGGAATTCGTTGGCGAATGCCTTGCCGAGCTCGACGGTGCGCACGCCGTTGTGATCAATGACCCAGGGCGTATCGGCCATGGTGTCCCAGTTGCGGATCATTTGCTCTGCGAGGCGCTCGATAGCCGGGATGCGCGCCTGCAGCGATTGGCCGACCAGATGCTGTCCGTATAGATTGCGCCGGCGCCGGTGCTCGACGCCGGAGAGTTCAAGCTGGGTGTTGCCGAGCACGCCGTTCGATGAACCCTTCGGAATGGTGTTGAAGCCCTCGTCGTCGAAGTAGCATTCGGTGATGTCGTCGTAGCGCGTCACGTAGTAGCAGTTGTGCAGCTTGTCGTGATACACGGGGTAGTGATCACGCATGATCCGGTAGTAGGGGTACGGATTGCGGAAGAACTCTGGGCTGTCAAACAGGCGCGGGTCGATCAGCGGTGTGCCGTCCGGCGCGTGTCCCATGTCGCACGCCTGACCGTAGGGCATCAGGGGAAACTCGCGCCTGGCGCCAGTGGCTGCATCCGCGAGTGCGGTGTCCAGTTCGAAGGCGTCATTCAGCGCCTCTTGCAAGGTGGCCGGCGTCGGCATCGTGAATCTCCTTGTGGTGGCTAGCCCCGCGATCGAGCGGCGCGCGGCGGGCTCGACGAAAATCAGTCTAGCACTCGCCTCTTGCGTCCGGCAAAGCAAAAAAGCACCCAAAGTCATGCATGACTTGAATGCCCGACATCAGTCTGTTTGAATCAGCGCACGCGGTAGTGGGGCAGGTCGCAGAGGGGCCGGACGGACACCATGACATTCGTAATCACTTCAGCCTGTGTCGACGTCAAGGATCTCTCGTGCATCGAGGTCTGCCCGGTCGACTGCATCTACCACACCGATGACGACCGGATGTGCTACATCAACCCCGATGAATGCATCGACTGCAACGTCTGTGTCGAAGCCTGTCCGGTAGCCGCGATCTATTCAGATCGCGAGGTGCCCTCGGACCAGCGCGTCTATACAGAGGTCAACGCCCTCTATTTCGCTGACGCGGGTGCCGCCCGGGCTCGGGTGGACGAGCTGAAAGGGCCGCGCTGAGGCTCAAGCTTGTTGAGTTGCGGGATCAGCGAGGCTGATACCGTCAGGCGGTCCCGCGTCGATCGACCTGATTGGTGCTGAGTTCGTGCTGCCAGCTGGTGTGGAACCATTCCTTCAACCAATCGAGCTGGGCCTGAATGCGCGCCTCGCGATCGTAGGTGAGGATGGTGCCGGTAATGCCTTCCAGAACGAAGCGCAAGGTGTCGCGGTTGCGATCGAACTTATCCCGGCCGACATGCGCAAAATCAGGGAAGTTGCCGCCCGCCATCTCGCGCCGCAGCCGCTCGAATTTGGCCGCCGCGGGCATGATGATGCGCCGCAGCGCCTTGTCCGTGCGCGACGCGGACACCAGCTCTTGCCACGCCACGAACATGCGGTCATTCACGAAGCGCCACAGCGTTTCCACCGCGTAGTCGATGAAGTCGACCCCGGGCGGCGCCTGACGCGCAGCCGCCATATAGCTGTCGAGCCACGATTTGGTGAGATAGTTCACCGACGCCCGCAGCACGTGCTCGGTGGTCGGGAAGTAGTGCTGTACCGCGCCCCGCGTGTAGCCGGCGAGCTTGGCAATTTCGGTCGTGGTGGTGCGCACGTAACCGATCTGCACGAAGCATTCGATGGTGGCGTTGATGATCTCCTGACGTGTCGCCGCACTGCGGGTTCGCTTTTGCTCGGGCTCACCGCCCGCGCTTTTGCGCGCAGCCGCGCGTGTGGAGCGAGTGGCGCCTGCTGTCTTGGTCGTCGCGCCCGCAATGGTGTTTTTGCTGGCCTTCGCTGCAGGCTGTGAGCGCGTAGAGCGCGTCGCTGTGGCGGTCGTTTTCGCCGCCGCCGCGACACGCGCCCGCTTTACCGACGAGGGGGGGGCTGCTGTCCGGGAGTCAGCTGATGAACCTGCGGCAGAGCCGCTTTTTGACGCTCGAGCCACGCGTAGTCTCCGATCGGGCTGGGTAGGCACCTGCGCCCGGTGCTCACCTTGATCGGTGCTTCAAGCATCGGGCTCACAGGGGACCGTATCAGATTTATTCTGACGATCCTGTCAGCCAGAGTCCACGCCCGCGGTCACCCGCGCATGCGCTGCCACCAATCGGGAACGGTGAACGCGTGGTTCCTGGCGTAAGCCTGCATCAGCTCCGATGCGTCTACGGGCACCGCCTGTGGGTTGGTCGGCGCCAGATCGCTCGCCCCCGCAATTGGGTCGAGATATTCAAGCTGGATATCCGCGAGCAGCGCGGGAAAGTCGGGTGCCTCGTGATGAGGACTGGTCTGATGCGTCATGAAGCCGAGAAAGTCGTCGAATGACAGCAGGCAGTAATACTGCCCCGGTTCCTGGCCGCGCCAGTATTCGTAGCGGCGACAGGCGGGCTCGAGTCGGTGCGTCGCCTCCCAGAGCGGCCGGATGGTGCGCTCGAAGTCAGCTTCCTTGCCGGGATGAACGCGCAGACGGGCGAGCAATGTGGTCATAAATGAGTCCTCGAGAATTGGCTGGTCAGTCGGTAGCTCGGGTCTTCTTGCCGAAGGCGAGCAGCACGTTGCCCGGCATGTGATTGTAGATGCCGTACCCCGACGCGGCGAAAATCATGCCGTTGGCAACGAGCGGCGCCGCGGCACCGCCGAAAGAGCCGCCCTCGGCACGCGCGCCATCCGTTTGCTCGAAGGGTCGCGCGGTATCGAACGACCACAGCAGCTCGCCGGTGGTTACCGCGTGCGCGCGGAGCACCCCGTCCATGCCGCCGGCCAGCACGAATTCCGGTGTGGTGGTGATGGCGGCGGAGATGCCGGCATGGCAGAACGCACGATCTCCGCAGGTGCTGCCGCTCAAGGCATGGCGCCAGAGCACGTTGCCGGTGCGCAGATCGAACGCATGCAGCCCAGGCTGCGCTGGATCGGGATAGGTGCGTCCGTCCGGCATGTCGTTGATCGGCACTAGCACGCGGTCACCCGCGGCGGCGATGCCAAAGTGCACGCCGCCCTGAATGCCGCCGCGACCGGCGCGGCTTTGCCACAGCGGTTTGCCGGTATCGGGGTCGAGCGCGTGGACCATGCCCGACTTCTGTCCCGCGACGACGTATGCGCGCCCGTCGCTGGCGGTCGCCAGCATGGTGCCCGCCGCGAAATCGAAATCAGGGCCGTCTTCGTCGGGGCAGTTGTCGTCGTTCGGTTGATCGCAAGCCGTGTTCCACGCGTCATTGGGCGTGGCCTGGAAGATCCAGCGCACGCGCCCGTTCTCGAGATCCAGCGCGATGATCGCGTCGCTAGTCCCCGTTGCCGGAGACGAGTAGTTTTCCCCGGTTCCGACGTACAGCTGTCCGCGCGCCACGTCGATGGCCGGGCTGTTCCAGATGGGCGCACCGGAAGGGCCGTACTGGGGCGTACCCGATGCGTTGACGCCGCGATCCGAGGCGGGATCGGAGATGGTGTGTGTCTGCCAGACCACGTTGCCGCTGGCGCCGTCATAGGCCACCACAGAGCCCCGGAAGGTGCAGCAGGGATAGTCGGGCGCAGCGGCGGGCACGACTTCCAGCGATGACACGGGCACGTACAGTCGGCCGTTGTGATACGAGGGCGTGCCGGTGATGGTGGCGTTCGGGTGGGGGTCAGCCTTCTGACGCCACAGTGCCGCGCCGGTGCGCGCGTCGATCGCATAGACGTTGCCGAGGAGGTCACCAAAGAAGGCGCGCGGTGTCGGGTTCGGATCCTGCGCTGACCAGCCGGAAATGACGATGCCCGTGCGTACTTCTGCGGCGGCGCGGAACGACCAGATTACGCAACCGCGCGCGGGGTCGAGCGCGTAGACGTCGCCGTTGTGGGCGCCCATGTACAACCAGCCTCCGGCGAGCGTCGGCGCAGAGCGCACCCGCAGGGCGTCGGGAAAGGCGAACACCCATTTCAGCTCCAACGCTTCGAGATCGGCGGCCGTGAGGCCGGCATTCGCCGTGTCGATCTGGCGCGTGTTCCCCGGGTCGATGCCCCAGCCGCTCGCGAACGGGGGTGCTTTTGGATCAAACGCCGGCGCGCTGTCCGCGGCGCACATGGCCACCGATGCCGAGCTGGCGCCGAGCGGCTTGCCGGCAACATGTTCGGCAACCGCGCGTCGCTGCTCGGCGTCGAGCGCTGCAGATTGCTGCTGCATCACCCCCGTGTTCATGGCGGCCAGAATCGAATCCGGCGACATGATCTGCAGCATCGTGAGGTGCGGTGCCTTGGCCACCTGCCCCAGATGGCAATTGGCGCACGCGGACGCAAACACGCTGGCGCCGTCGGATTCCCGCGCTGAAGTGGTGCTGTCGCCGGATGCCGCAGCAGCAGCACCGGAAACGGCTGCCCAAAGCGCTGCGAGCGCGGTAACGGCAAGGCGACGGCGCGTGCGCGCCGGTCGGTACTGGGGTGCCGATCGGCCCTCAGAAACCGGTTTCAGATGGCGGTGCGATATGCTGATCAATTGTGAGCCCCCCCGGACCACGCCAGATCGCAGGTGTCGACACCTGCGTCGATTTACCTGTCCTGGAGGGTACGCTACCATCGGTTTAAAGTCATGCGTGAAGGGTTGTGCCGGAGAACCCGCGCCGCGCCCGGGCATGAGCATCAGGTCAAGCGCCGTCCTTCGCCGGCGTATCGTTCGGCACCCCAGTGTGCCGCTGGCAGGGAGGGTTCATGGCTGAAGCAGAAGTCCGCATCCGCGAGATGCTGAAGAACCAGATCGATCCGCGCGAATTCGATTCGCCAGCGTTCCAGCACGATCCATTTCCGCTGTATCAGCGGCTTCGGGATCATCACCCTGTCTATCACGACCGTTTTCACAATCGCTGGGTGATCACGCGCTACTGGGACGTGGATGCGGTGTTTCAGAGCTCCGAGGCCTACACGCGCGGCATCTACGACGAGAAGGGCGAGTACCAGTTCGGCTCGCGACACGTGTTCGGCCCCAACATCCTGGAATACGGCGTTGGCGATCGGCACCGATGGATGCGGAACGTCATTGCCGGACAGTTTGTCGGCCAGAAACTCGAGGACTTTCTGCCGATCATCGACATGATCGCGCGCGAGGTGATCGAACGGTTCGCGGCGGATGGCCAGGTCGAGCTGGTGGACCAATTCTCGAGCCAGCTGCCCATCCGCGTGATTTCCAACATGCTGGGTTTGCCGCGGGAGGACGAAGACCGCTTCGTCGGCTGGTAT
>CAZVMA010000040.1:5438-12740 GCA_964628545.1 uncultured Pseudomonadales bacterium
AGGCGTTGATCGCTGGCCTCGGCTTTGGTGGCGAGCATCTGGCGCGCGGCCTGACCGCCCGCAACGAGATGTGGGCGTACCTCGACCCAATCATTGCCGAACGCACGGCCAAGCCCGGCGAAGACCTGCTCTCGCGCATCATCACCGCCGAGCTAGACGGCACGCGCATGTCGGTCGAGGAGATCAAGGGCTTCGTGGCGCTGCTGCTTGCGGCGGGTGGTGACACCACGGACAAGGCGATTGCCAACATGTGGTACCACATGTTGTACACGCGTCCTGATCAGTTCCCCGACGTGGTTGCACAGCCCGAGCTCTGGTCCAACGTGTTCACCGAGATGATGCGTTATGACCCGGTGGTCCACACGCAGATGCGTCGCGCGACGAAGGAAATCTCGCTTTACGGCGAGGTGATCCCGAAGGGTGCCTCGGTAGTGGTCTATCTCGGCGCGGGCAACCGCGACGAGCGCGTGTTCAAGAATCCCGATGTGTTCGACATCCACCGCGATGATCTGCACATGGGGCGGGAGAACCGCTCGGGCCGCTACAAAGACGGTAAGCCCGGCCATCTGGGATTCGGCATGGGTCAGCACTTCTGCATGGGCTACGCCATGGCCCGGCAGGAGGCGGTCATTGCTTGCACGCACCTGGCCAATCTCATCCGCAATCCGCGTGGGCGGGTCAAGGATCATCCCGGCATCACCTCGCCGTCGATCGACTCGGGTGGCTTCCGGTCGCCGCAGGAACTCTGGATCGATTTTGACGTGTGAGGCGCGCGATGAAGCTGGTGGTCGATTTTCGAAAGTGCGAAAAGGCGGGTGAGTGTTACTACAACCATCCGCGCCTGTTTGATCGGGGCGAAACCGGTTTCCCGGTGCTGCGCGTGCGAGAGCTTGTGGACGAGTCGCTGCTGCACGAGGCACGTGAAGCGGTCGAGGTCTGTCCTGCGGGCGCTATTTCGTTGGAGGAGTAGCGCGCTTTGGCGCAGGGCCCGCCTGCGCGGGCCGCTCGCGCCTCGCAAGCGGTCGATGGGCCGAAAGCCAGCGGGGCAGGAATAAAGGCGGGCTTAGGGTTAGCGGGCCGGATCGTCCGGCCCGATCTCGACCAGTTCCAGATAGGAATCCTCGAAATAGACAAACGAGACGTCCCCGCCATCCGGGAACGCGGTCTCCGTGCGCGCGCGTGTCGCCTCTTTATCGAAAGTGCCGAGCCGAAAGTGCGAATATCCCGCCTCGAGGAAAATATCCTTGCTCCAGCGCGGCGCGATGGCATTACCCGGCAAAGGCGTGAGCAGGCCGATGGTGATCCCGGGCGATGCGCGACGCAGGCGCCGCACGTGCGCAATGCCGTGGAAGTCGCTGCCCACAGCCGCATCGTCTGATTCGGCGGCAGCCAAGCTGAACGTGCTGGCGTACGATTCGGCGACTGCAGTGACGCGCGCAGGGTCCGTCCAGATATAGACGGCATGGTTCAGCGCCCGGTCGGGCCCCGACTGCGCCAGCTCGAACCATTGCCCCTGCGGGCCGCGTACCAGAATGTCCGCGCGTCGTCCGGCGCGGAAATCGGCCTCGGCCTCGAAGCGGCCCACCGGCATCGCAAGCCCACGCGCCCGCCAGGTCTGGTAGACGCCCAGCGGGTCGGTGTGCGTAACGCGAAAAATGGTGTCGCCGACGCGAGGCCCTGCGGCGATCGGCCGGGATACGGCGCGGTAGGAGGTAAAGGTATCGACCTCGAGATAGTCCGCGTCCCGGGGCTCGCCGCGCCGCCAGATGAACTGTCTGCCGACACCCTCGTATAGATTCCGCACCGCGGGCTCAAGACCCAGCACACTGAGAAAATCCAGCGTCCGCGCCACGTCACCTGTGACCGGGACGTCGCTCTGGAATACCCCCGGCGGAGGCGGCGCTTCGATCAGGGTGGTACCGAAATGGGCGATGGATGGCGTCGACACGATGGGGTTTCCTCGGCGCTATGAAGAATGGTGGCCTGTCCTGCGCTGACGACGCAGGAATCCGTTGCGGGCGCCTGTACCAGGCACCCGACACGGTTGCGGGATGCTTGCGGACTCAGGGCCCACCGCGGATATCGAGCACCTGGCCGGTCATCCATGAGGATGCTTGCGAGGCGAGATAGATGCAGGCGGGCGCGATGTCCTCGGGGGTGCCGACGCGGCCCAGCGGAATGCCGAACCGCTTGCCCAGTTCCGGTATATCCGACTCTTCCAGCTTCAGGAACTCCATGAACACTTCGGTCGGAATCGGGCCCGGAGCGACTGCGTTCACGCGAATGCCGAAGGGCGCAAGCTCGACGGCCAATGTTTGCGTCAGGTTGTTGACCCCGGATTTCGCGACCGCGTACGGCCCATTGTTGGGGCTGGCGCGATTAGCAGCTGCGGAGGAGATGTTGATGATGGTGCCGCCGCCGTTGTCCTTCATGATGCGGGCCGCAGCCTGCGCGCCGGTCCAGACCGCCTTCAGGTTCAGATTCAGCTGAAAATCCCACTGCCGCTCGGGCATGTCCAGGAACGTTCGCGGCACGCGATCGTCGGCGCCGCCCGCATTGCTGATCCAGCAGGTCAGCTTGCCCATCTCGGCTACGGTTCGCGCCGCTAATGCTTGCACCTGCGCCACGTCCATCACGTCGCAGGTCACGGCCAGCGCGCGTCGGCCGAGGGCCCGGACCTTTGCGGCGACCTCTTCGATTTCCGCGGTGCGGCGCGCGGCGACAACGATATCGGCGCCGGCTTCGGCCATGCCCAGCGCACTACCCTCGCCGATGCCGCGGCCGCCGCCGGTGATGACGACCACTTGGCCGTCAAGCCGGAACTGATTCAGGATGCTCATGTGCAGTTGCTCTCACTGTCAGGTGGCTGAAAAAGTGTTCGGAAGGTTCGAACCACGATGATGTTGGGCGCGGTTTCAGGCGCGCGCTGGCTCGTCCTTGTCGTTGTCCGCGCCCTTGTCCTGGTCAGGGCCGAAGGTCTCGCGCAAACGATCGATGCGCCCCGAGACGGGCAACTGCTCCGCGGCGTTGACCGGGCGTCGCCGTTTCGAGCGATCGGCGATCGCGGGCGGCACGTAGCCGTCGTCCTCGCGGCTGATACTGGTGCCCGGGGGCACGATGGCGTCAATCGCATCCAGCGCGGCGTCATCAAGACGCACGTCGGCAACCGCCAGCAGCCCCGCCAGTTGTTCGGGCGTGCGCGGCCCGATGATGGCGCTGGAAACCGCCGGATGGGCGAGCACGAAACCGAGCGCCAACCCCATGATGGAATGGCCATGTGCGGCGGCGACGTCCGCCAGGGCCTCGATGGCGTCGTACTTTCGTGCCGTGTCCGGTCGAGCGGGATCAAACAGCTGTGGCTGCAGATTCGCGCGATGCACGCCGCTCGCCGCGCTGCCCTTGCGGTACTTGCCCGACAACCAGCCCTGCGCTAGAGGGCTCCAGACCAGCACCCCCATGCCGAAACGCTGACAGGTCGGCAGTACGTCGGCTTCGATCCGCCGCGCGAAAACGGAGTAAGGCGGCTGCTCGGTGCGGAAGCGCTCGCGTCCGCGCCGGTCCGCCACCCAGTGTGACTCGACGATCATTTCGGCGGGAAATGTGGAGCAGCCGGCCATGCGGATCTTGCCCTGCTGAACGAGATCGGAGAGTGCGCCGAGCGTCTCATCCAGGTCGGTATCGTGGTCCGGGCGATGCATCTGGTACAGATCGATGTGATCGGTGCCAAGGCGGCGCAGGCTTTGCTCGACCTCGTGCATGATCCAGCGGCGCGAGCCGCCCGACTGGTTCGGACGATCGCTGATGGGCAGCCCGTACTTGGTGGCCAGCACCACGTCGTCTCGACGCCCCTTCAGCGCCTTGCCGAGAATCGTCTCCGATTCGCCGAACGAATAGACGTCGGAGGTGTCGATGAAGTTGATGCCGGCATCAATTGCCTGATGGACCATGTCGATACAGGCCTGATGATCGGTGTTGCCGAAGCGGCCGAACATGCCTGCGCCCAGGCACAGGGCGCTGACGCGCACCCCGGTTGCGCCGAGAACTCGATACTCCACGATGCCCCCCAGAAGCCGGCGCCCGGCGCCGGACATGTACCCTGACGCCGGTATCATGCATCAGTGAATGGCGACGCACAAATCTGGAAATTTGCTGTTAAAGACGCGCGTTCGAGGCGGGTCCGTCGTACCTTGTCAACGCCGTAAAGCGCGGCGTAGGCTAGCATCGGGGCCGGTACATGCAGTGCTGCATGTACCGGCATGGTGACACTTGAAGGGGAGGGACGCATGTCCAGTCTTGAAGGTAGAAATGCGCTGGTGACCGGCGCTGCGGTTGGGCTGGGTCAGGCCTATGCCCGCGCGCTGGCGGCGGCGGGGGTCAATCTGGCGCTGTGCGATGTGCGCTCGGAGGTGCTGACGCTCGCCACCGAACTGAACGCCACCGGCGTGCGTGCGGTCGCGTGGCAGGGTGATGTCTCGAGCCCGGACGACGTGCGTCGCATTGTCGACGGCGCGCTCGGGGTGCTCGGTCATATCGATATCCTGGTCAACAACGCCGGCATCTGGGGCGCAAGCTGCGCCGACGACAGCCTGGACAAGTCGCTCGCGGACTACGACCGCATCGTCGGCACCAACCTGAAGGGCGAGTACCTGTTCGGTCGGGCGCTGATTCCGCACATGATCGCGCGCGGTCAGCCGGCGGATATCGTGAACATCTCCACCGACCACGTGCACACCTGCGGCACGCCGTTTCATGTCTGCCCGAAATTCGAGAGCTGTCCCTGGCGCGACGCGCCGCGTCCGACCGCGGGCGGTACCCAGATGGACCTCTACGATGCCGGCAAGTGGGGCATTCACGGCCTGACCTTCGCGTGGGCCAAGGCGCTGCGTCCACATCGTATCCGGGTCAACGCGATCTGCATGGGTGCGACCGATTCCAACATGCTGCGCGGCTTCCACAACTTCAACCCGTCGCCGGAAGAGGTCGCCACCTGGATGCGCGCCGAGGATTCGGCCCAGGTAGTCATCGACCTCTTGCTGGAGGGTGAGCAGGGCCGCACCGGCGAGAACATGAATCTGTGCGTCGGCCGCCCGCCACGCCTCGAGCCTGCGCTGCCGCCCGTGTACATCCTGAAGGAGGACATCCATGTCGCAGTGTAAGGGACAGATCGCCGTGGTCAGCGGCGCAGCGCGGGGTCTGGGGCGCGCGTTCGCCGAGGCGCTGGCTGGGGCTGGTGCTCGGGTCGTGGCGTTTGATGTGGATCCGGCCATCGTCAATGTGGCGCAGGAGATTGCGGCGCGTTTCACCGCCGAGGTACACGGCTTGGTCGCCGATGTCTCCAGTCGGGCGGATTGCGAGCGGGTGGTGGCGCATGCGGCGAGTCTTGGCGGCATCGACATCCTGGTGAACAACGCGGGCGTCTGGCGGGAAACGCCGGTCGACAGCGATTGGGCCACTGCTGTTGCCGACTGGGACTATGTGATGGACACCAACCTGAAGGGCGTGCTCATGCTGTCCCGCGCGGCAACCCCCCACATGAAGGGCCGCTCGAACGCGAACATCATCAACATCTCGACCTACTACGTGTTGCCCGCTCGCAGTAGCGGCACAAACCCGCCAGGGACCGATCTGTACGCGGCCTCCAAGTGGGCCCTGAACGGTTTCACGGATGCCTGGGCTGGCCACCTGGCGGCGTCCGGAATTCGGGTCAATGCGCTTGCCATGGGCGCGGTGGATACACCGATGCTGCGCGGGCTATTCGCGGATGGTCAGTTGCCGCCTGACATGGCGGCAAACGTGATGCAGGGCGAGCAGCTGGGTCGTCTGATGCTCGATCTGATCGCGGAGGGTCCCACGGGCAGAACCGGTGAGAACATCGGCGCCTGGGTCGGAGTACCGGTCGGGCTGGGGCCGCGCAAGTCGGCGTACGAGCGGATCACCGGCTACAACCAGCGCATCGAACGCTGAGTATCAGTCGAGGGCCCGAAGCGGGCTCTGTTTGGATGAAGGCCGGCGGCATGCCGCCGGCCTGTCAGTAAGCAGGTCCGGTGCGGCGTGCCGCACCGGACACTGTCATCAGCGGTTGCCGTCGAAGCGGTAGGTCGCCTGCAGCGTGATCAGACGTGGGTTGGCGATCTGACCGGTGAGGTCGATTTGGCCGTTCGAGTTCGGGACGGCCTTGCCGAGCGGCTTGTCCTGAATCGAGGTCACGTAGATCTCGTTGAAGCAGTTCGAGCAGATGAGCGCCACTTCCCATGGGCCGTTCGGCTGATATAGCCGGGCAGACAGGTTGGAAACGGTGCGCGCGTCGATATCCGTATCGGGTTGACGACGCGTTTCGTAGCCCTCGCTGTGATGGATGACGTCTGCGGCCAGCTCCATGCCCCAGTCCGGCTGGATCATCCAGTCGTAGCTGGCGCCCACGTTGATCTGCAGCGGCGGACCGCCGTAGCGCTCACCGGAGAGGTCCTGGATCTTGGCGCCGCTGACCGGGTCCAGATGGCATCCCGGACCGGTGGCCTGGGTGACCTGAGTGGCGTAGCACTGGGCATCTTCGAATTCGTCGAATTCGAGCCAGTTGTACTGACCGGCTGCGCGCAGCTGCAGGCGATCGCTGGCCTGCCAGGTCGTCGAGAAATCGATACCGGTGTTGCTGGCCACGCCGGCGTTCTGGGTCGAGAATGTGGTGGTCACCGAGTCGAACACGGCCACCTGCAGGTCTTCGTATTCGAAGCTGTAGATGCTGACATCTGCAACCACGCTCTGGTCGAAGAAGTAGCCCTTGGCGCCGATCTCGAATCCGTTCACCTCGGTTTCGTCGAAGATGAAGTAGTCGTTGATCACGTCATCGCTGGCCTGCGACAGGTTGGGCACCGTGCCTGGGTTCGAGATGCCGAACGACTGGAAGCCGGTCTTGTAGGAGACGTAGGTCATCAGGTCTTCGACCGGCCGCCAGCTCAGCGTCAGCTCGGGCGATATGTTGTCGGAGTCGCCTTCGGGCGAGTAGAACACGCCACCCGGAGAGAAGCCGAGCCCGCGTTCATACAGGTTGCCGCCGTACGAGTCGCGCTCTTCCTTGGTGAATCGTGCGCCGCCGGACAGCGTCAGCTGCTCCGACAGGTCGTACTCAAAGCTGCCGAATGCCGACCAGCTCTTGACGTTGTTGTCCCAGACCTGGTGGTAGTTGATCGAGCTGCCGAAATACGGGCTGGTTGGATCGGTGTTCGGCTGGTTCGGTGAGAACGAGTTCGGCAGGATCTGCACGGGCGCATTCAGATCGCGCTCCATATCCTCGTAGAACCCGCC
>CAZVMA010000041.1:0-406 GCA_964628545.1 uncultured Pseudomonadales bacterium
GTTGCGGTCGTTGCGGTATGCGCCCGGCCCCGGTCGTCTCGCGACCATGGGGGGGCGCAGCAAGAGGCGCGGCGCGCGCAGGTAAGGCCGACGCGGGCGCCTCGGTTACGGATTGTTTGGTTGAGCGCCCGATGCCGTCGAGGGTGGGAGCGGGCGCTCCTCTGGCGGCCTTGGCCGTCCTTGCAGCGGTCTGAGCAGCGGCAGCTTTGCTCGGTGTTTTCGACACTTTCGCTGTTGTGGCTCGAGCAACCGACGGCTCACCCGGTACCGTAGCCTTTGATGCCGGCACGTTTAGGCGCCTAGCTTTTGCGGTCGGAGCTTTTGCAGTCTGAGCTTTTGCGGTCGGAGCCTCAGTGGCAGACCTCTCGACAACACGAGCGTCAGCCGAAGCAGCGTTGATCTGAGC
>CAZVMA010000041.1:416-5399 GCA_964628545.1 uncultured Pseudomonadales bacterium
TCGCGGGTGTGGCTTTGGCGGTTGAAGCACCCACTGCTGAAGCCTTAGGGGTCGGCTTTTTGGCCGCCTGCGCTCCGAGTGCCTGCGCGCTAAGCGTCGGCGCCTTGGGCGCCACAGCTTTGGTCGAGCCGGACTCGGCGGCCCCTGCTCTGGCTTTGGTCGTCCTCGGGGCCTTTGGCGCAACTCGTCCGGCCCCGGCTACAACGGCGCCTGCTTTTCTGCCGGCAGCAGCCGTTTTGGGCGATTGGACGGTAACTTTGGGCTGCTTTGGCCGAGCAGCAGCATCGCGTTTCGTAGTCCCGGAAACAGATTCGGCCCGAGCGGCAACGACGTTGGTGGCGGCCGCCTTTGCTTTTCTGGCTTTCGGACCGACGGATGTGGGCGTGCCGCCTTTACGGGACTGGGTCGCACTGTGTTCGCGCGCCTTGTCTTCCTCGAGCGTCTCTGTGCGCTTCGCCGCTTGGCGAAGGGGTGCCTGAACGGGCTGCTTGGATCGTCTAGCGCCCGACTCATTGGCCGTCGGAGAGGCGGTAGCAGATGCGCGCGCTGCGGTCTTGGTCTCTGTTCGTCGGGGAGCCTTTGCGGCCGACGCTGTTCGTCGACCAGAGGAGGCGGTCGCGGAAGAGTTTTTCTTTCTTGTTGATGCCGCCATGATTCCGACCTCTCGTAGATGGTTGTCGGGGGCTCGGGTAACGGTGCGCTGCGCCACGAAATTCAAAGGGCGCGTAAACTATCAGAAGCGAACGTGCCGCGCCAGCTATACTGTCGCCCCGTCAGTTTGGAAATTCCGCGGTGGTGAATCAGCCCAGGCCCGGCGAATTTGCCGAGCGCAACGAGCGCATTCAGCCCTTTCGGGTGGTCGAGCTTCTTGAGCGCGCGAAGGCCCTGGAAGCCGAGGGTCGGGTGGTCATTCACCTTGAGATCGGCGAACCGGATTTTCCGACCGCTGAGCCCATTGTGGCAGCCGCGCATCGTGCGTTGGACGCGGGCAATACGAAGTATACGCAGGCACTCGGGCTGCCCGAGCTGCGTGAGACCATTGCGCTGAGTTACCAGTTGCGGTCCGGGATTGCGCTCGATCCTGCGCGCGTTGTGGTTACTGCGGGCGCCAGTGCCGGTCTGATTCTCCTCATGGGTCTGCTCCTTGGGCCCGAGGAGGAGCTGTTGTTGACTGATCCGGGATATCCCTGCAACGAGGTGTTCGCGTGGCTCGTCAACGGCGTGCCTGTGCGAGTTTCGCTGGCACCAGACGACGGTTTTGCGCTTGATGTCGAGTCGATCAAGGCGGTCTGGACGCCCCGGACCAAGGGGGCGCTGGTAGCGTCTCCCGCCAATCCAACCGGGACGATGATTCCGCGCTCGACTCTGGAACGCCTATGCGGGGTCGTTCGCGAGCGCGACGGATTTCTGGTGGTGGATGAGATTTACCAAGGGCTTGTTTACGCCGATGAGGTGCCGTACCGGTCTGCGCTTGAGGTTGCGCAAGACATCTATGTTCTGAACAGCTTTTCCAAGTACTTCGGCATGACAGGATGGCGCCTGGGCTGGATGATCCTGCCTGAACACGCGATCGAGCCCGTTGCGAGGCTCGCCCAGAACCTTTTCATCTGCCCATCCACGATTGCCCAGCATGCTGCAATGGCAGCGTTTTCCGAATCAGCGCTCGGCATTCATGAGGCGCGTCGGAGGATGTTCCAGGAGCGGCGAGATGTCCTGGTAGAAGGGCTTGAGGCGCTCGGTTTTCGTGTACCCGCCAAGCCCGATGGGGCCTTCTATGTCTACGCCGATATTGCCGGCACTGGGCTTTCGGCAATGAACTTCTGTCACCGATTACTCGAGGAGTATGCCGTCGCTGCGACTCCCGGTATCGATTTCGGCGTCGCACACGCCGACCAGTGGGTTCGATTCGCGTTCACCACGGATACGCGAAACATCAACGTCGCGCTGGAGCGCATGAATGATGCGCTTGTGGCCTGGGGGTGCCGTTGAACTTCGATCCGCCCCTGCAAAAGGGCATCCTTCTGCGCCGCTACAAACGTTTTCTGGCTGACATTGAGCTATCGGATGGCACCACAACCACAATCCACTGCGCCAATACCGGCGCGATGACGGGCTGCAGCGAGCCGGGGCTCGAGGTCTGGTTCAGCACATCTGATCGCCCTGGCCGCGTTTATCCGCACACGCTGGAAGTCGTTTGCACGCAGGAAGGGCTGGTCGGCGTCAACCCTAGCCGCGCCAACGCGCTGTTGGCGGAGCGCTTGGCTGCGCAGGGGTGGCCGACTCTCGGCGGCTACGACCGCGTCCGCAGCGAAGTGACGCTTGGGCAGCGTGACCAGGAGCCCCGGACTCGGTTCGATTTCTGCCTCGAGGGGCCGGCAGGATTGTGTTGGATTGAGGTCAAAAGCATGACGCTGTTGCTTGATGGCGGTCGTGGTGCATTTCCGGACGCAGTGAGCGAACGCGCGCAGCGTCATCTGGTATCACTGTGTGACCGGGTGCGCGCTGGCGAGCGTGGCGTGCTGTTTTTCTGCGTGCAGCACACCGGCGTTCGATACGCCTCGCCCGCAGACGAGGTCGATCCGGTCTATGGCCGTAGCTTGCGAGCGGCAGCCGAGTTGGGTGTCGAAATTCTGGCCGGTGCTTGCCGAATCACTCCGACAGGCATCAGTCTGGAAGACCCGCTCCCGGTGCGGCTTGATTGAAGCGGCGCAATGTCGCGCGGTACACGGACGGGCTGCGGAAACGGGCGCCGTAGGACTCGACCAGCGCGGCCGCGGCAAAGTTGCCGAAGGCCGCTGCTGACGGTGCCGCGAGCCCGCGGCTGAGCGCGAACAAGGAGGCGCCAGCGAAAACATCGCCGGCGCCGTTGGTGTCGACCGCCTTTGCGGGGTAGCCCGGCACCGCCTCTTGGTGGTCGCCCTCGACCACGAGGCAGCCGCGTTTCCCCATGGTGATGCTCACAGAGCGGCCGATATCGCTAAGTTCGCGCGCGGCAATGTCTAGACGGGCTGTCTTGGCCCAGGCCAGAGCTTCTTCCTCGTTGCAGAACAGGACGTCGACCCCGTTGCCCAGAATGCGGGTCAGTTGCTCCCGGCAAAAGTTCACCATGCTCACATCCGACAAACTAACCGCACTCTTGACTCCGCGCTCTTGGGCTCTTTCGCGCGCCGCCAACGCCGCCTGCAGCGCTGACTCAGCCGAGCTCAAATAGCCTTCGATGTAAAGAAACCGCGAATGCGCCAAAGCCTCTTCGTCGATATCCCTGGTATTCAGCGCGGTAGAGATGCCAAGGAAGGTATTCATCGTGCGTTCCGCGTCTGAGGTGACCAGCACGACGCATCGGCCCGATTGTCCGGGTTGATCATGGAGGAGAGCGTTGCGATTGGTGCGCACGCCCGCCCGGCTCAGATCTTCTAGAAAGTGCCGCCCGGTCGGATCATCCGCGAGGCGACAGGAGTAAAACGCCTGCCCGCCGAAGGACTGGACCGCGTAAATCGTGTTGGCCGCCGACCCGCCGCTGATGCGTTCGTGCGGTTGCTCGCGTAGCGCGTGTGCGAGTGCTTCGAGTCGGTTCTCATCGACTAGGGTCATGTGGCCCTTGTCGATGCCATGCGTTCGCAGGAATGAATCGTCGACCCGGAACTCCATGTCGACGAGAGCGTTGCCTAACCCATAGACGTCAAATTTCATGCGTCGACTCCAGATTGATTGGCGGCATCAAGCCGGCGAAGCCGCCGCGATGAGCGCAAAAACACGGCGGGCCGCGTCAATCGTTCGATCGATGATGGTGTCATCATGCGCATCCGACAAAAACGCAGCCTCGAAGGCCGACGGGGCGAGGTAGACGCCTTCGTCCAGCATGGCGTGAAAAAAGCGATTGAACTGCGCCACATTCGAACGGCTGACATCATCCAGGCACGTCACCCGCTCGGACGCGAAGAACAGTGAAAACATTCCGCAGACCTGAGTCACGTAAAGCGGAACGCCTTGCGCATTGGCGGCCTGCTCAAGCCCCGCCGTCAGGCGAAGCGTTCGCGCGGACAGTCGGGCATAAATTTCGTCCGTGAGCAGGCTCATCATGGTCAATCCTGCGACCATAGCCAGAGGGTTGCCCGAAAGCGTTCCGGCTTGATAGACCGGGCCCTCGGGGGCCACGAATGCCATCACGTCGGCGCGACCGCCAAAGGCGCCGACTGGCAGTCCTCCCCCGATGATCTTGCCCAGCGTCGTCAGATCCGGCTCGATGCCGTAGAGCGCCTGAGCGCCGCCGCGCGCGACGCGAAAACCCGTCATCACCTCATCAAAGATCAAAAGGGCGCCTGCTGTTTCGGTCAGTGTCCGAAGCCCCTCCAGAAAACCGGGCTCTGGCGGGATGCAGCCCATGTTGCCCGCGACGGGCTCGACGATGACGGCGGCGATGGCGCCCGGATATCGCTTAAACGCATCAGCGACTGGTTCCAGCTCATTGAAGGGAAGCGTCAATGTCTGGGCGGCAACGCTCTCGGGCACACCAGGAGAGTTCGGGATACCGAGCGTCAATAAGCCCGACCCGGCCTTAACCAGCAGGGCATCTGCGTGTCCGTGATAACAGCCGGTGAACTTGATGATCATGTCGCGCCTCGTAAAACCGCGCGCGAGGCGGATGGCCGACATGGTGGCCTCGGTGCCCGAGTTCACCATGCGTATCCGCTCGATGGAGGGCATGCGCTCGATCACGGCTTCAGCGAGATCGATCTCGAGCTCGGTGGGCGCTCCGAAGCCCAGCGCACGCTCGGCCTGAGCCTGTACCGCAGATACCACTGCGGGATGGCCGTGGCCCATGATCATCGGCCCCCACGAACCCACGTAATCGATGTAGCGATTCCCGTCGACATCGGTCAACCACGCGCCTGCTCCCTGGGTGAAGAAGACCGGGTTGCCGCCGACGCCCCGAAATGCGCGAACGGGCGAGTTGACCCCTCCAGGAATGCTTTTTGCCGCGCG
>CAZVMA010000041.1:5409-12484 GCA_964628545.1 uncultured Pseudomonadales bacterium
TCTAGCAGGGCGCGAGAGGTGTCCGGATTCGTGGCCTTCGTCATCAGTAGCGACCTTGTAGCAGGAAATGGTAGGGAAAAACGAGGTATCGAATTCGAATGAACAACGGTGGATCAGAACGGTTTGACGACAACCAGCACCACGATGGCGATCAGCAACAATGCTGGAATTTCGTTGAAAATGCGGAAGAAGCGCTCTGAATGTTGCGTCTGGCCGGACGCGAATGCGCGCACGATCCGAGCGCAGTAGTGGTGATAACCCAGCAGCACGACGACGCATGCTACCTTCGCCCACACCCATCCCTGCGTGTGAAATCCCGACCAGCCAAGCACCAGAAGAACGATTCCGAGAAGCACTGAAACCAGCATTGAAGGGCGCATGATGATTCGATAGAGCTTTTCCTCCATCAGCGAGAAGCGCGCGCGCCCCGCCTCATCGGTGGTCGAACTGTGATATACGAACAAGCGTGGTAGGTAGAACAGGCCGGCAAACCAGCAGATCACGCCGATGATGTGGAACGCTTTCACCCATAGATACGCCGTGCTCATCGTCTCGAGATCTCCGCCGGGAGGTGCCGATTCTAAGGCTTCACGGTCGCTCCTGAACAAGTTTCGGCGTCCGAAGGATACCGCCACTGGCTCCTTCCGTCTGGTGTCGAATCGACCCTTCGAACGAAATCTGTTGCGCGCGCTCGGTTTACTGGTGGTGTTCGGCGCGGGCGGCCTTGGTTTCTGGTTTGGTCACTGGCGCGCTGATCTTGATACGGCCAACCTGCAGTCGCTGATCCGCAGAGATCGAGCAAGCGAGGAGATCATCGCCACGCTGCGAAGACAGCTGATCGATGCAGAGCTGGCCCGCGCGGTAGATCGTCAGGCCGCCACGTCGCTTCGATCGACTATTGCCCGCCTCCGCGACGAGTTAGCGGAGCAACGCGACGAGGCCGCTCTTTATCGAAACATGGTCAGCCCCAAGCGTGGTGGCCCCGATTTACGCGTCGTGGACTTTGAGCTTGGCAAAGTAGAAGGGAATCAGACATTTCGCTTCTACCTGTTGCTGACCCGCCCGTCGGACCTCAATGAGGTTGTCAGAGGTACTGCTCAAATCGAGATACGCGGTACGGTGGCAACTCCGCGAGGTAGACAGCAGAGGGTTCTGTCGTTGGCCGATTTGGGTTCGACGCTCGCTTACCCTTTGCCTTTTCGGTTCCGTTACTTTCAGAGCTTGGCAGGTGATCTTGTGCTCCCGGTTGATTTCGAGCCCACGCGCGTCTTGGTACGGTTGTATCAAGCCGGTCGTCGCGACCCCGTGCGGCTGGAGTACCCTTGGTCGCCAGTGGCGATGTAAAGATGATCTAGTGCAGGGTGCCCTTGTGGTTGAGATAAACAAGCCGGCCCCTATTCCGGCAACCGCAGTAGGAAACTTGAACGATGATCGGTCGGAACAAACCAGATGACACAGTCACGCTGATTGCGAGCGGCACGTCCGTCTGGGGTGGCGTCCAATTTTCCCATCAACTCTACGTGAACGGTCAGGTGGAGGGCGACGTCAGATCTCTTAACGACGACGATGAAGCAACGATCGTGATCGGTGAGTCTGGTGCGGTTCGTGGGGATATTCTGGTCCCGAACGTCGTCATCAATGGCAGGGTACAGGGTGACGTACACGCCGCGGGACGTATTGAACTGGGCGTCAGGGCGGAGGTCAGAGGGAACGTTCACTACCGGCTGATGGAGATGCACTTGGGCGCCCGGGTTGAAGGGCAGTTGCTGCACCACGGTTTTGACGAGGAGCGTCAGCGCGAATTCGGGGTGCACGGCTCTGAATTGGTCGGCAAAGAGAGTCTGTCGGGCGCTCTGTTGTTCGGCCTTCCTGATGGGCAAACCCCCGGGGAAGACGGCAAAACCTGATGTCCTGGCGATCGACTGGCACACCGCGCTTTTGGACCTTATTGGAAGACGTATTCATGGAACAGACAGTACAGTTGTCCGCCCGCGCGGCCGACCGGATCCAGCGGCTGCTCTCGGCCGAGATGGGCGCAGAATTGAAGTTGCGAGTTTTCGTCACCGGCGGCGGTTGCAGCGGCTTGTCCTACGGCTTCACGTTCGATGAGGAGGTCGCCGACGACGATGCGGTGATCGAGGCGCATGGCGTTACGCTAGTGGTCGATTCTCTTAGTTTTCCCTATCTCGCGGGTGCAGAGGTAGACTACCGAGAGGACCTGCAGGGCGCGCAGTTTGTTGTCGCCAATCCCAACGCCTCAAGTACCTGCGGTTGCGGTAACTCGTTTGCGGTTTGATGTTTCGTCGGCGAGTCTCTCGCGGGAACGTCTCGTGGCCGCACCCAATCAGCATCAACGGCCGGGGTGAACGGCACCGAGCACTCGAAAGCCCTGAGCTCCTGTGACTGCGGGTTCGTTCGCGGGTTCACGCTTTAGGCAGCGGGCGGCAAGCCACGCGAAAGCAGCGGCCTCGAGTGAGTCACCATCCACCCCGCACGACTCACTTGTGCGGACATCCGCCTCGAGCCCTTGGTCGAGAGCCTGCATGAGAGCGCCATTCAGTCGACCCCCACCACAAACGGTTACTACTTGAGCCTCAGGAGCCCAACGCGCGATCGCGTGTGCTGCGCTGGAGGCGGTCAGCGCAAGTAGCGTTGCCTGGACGTCCTGGGGCCGTATCAGGTGGCCGGCTTGCGTGTTCTGCATGCAGGCCTCCAGCCACGGGAGGTTGAAGTATTCACGCCCCGTGCTTTTCGGTGGTGGAAGGGCGAAGTAGGGGTCGGCAAGGCACTGGGTGAGCAATGCAGAATTACACGTTCCCGCTCGGGCCCACTCGCCATTCATGTCAAACGGCGTGGCCAGGTGCCGAAGCGCCCACGCGTCCATCAGGCCGTTGCCGGGCCCGGTATCAAAGCCCCGGGTCTCTCCGTCCGCGCCTTGACCCAGAATAGTGATGTTCGCGATGCCGCCGACATTGAGCACCACATGGAGAGCACTGTCGTGCGCAAAGAGTGCGCGATGGAATGGAGGGACAAGCGGCGCCCCTTGGCCGCCGGCGGCGACGTCGCGGCGGCGGAAATCGGCGATTGTGGTAATGCCCGTCAACTCTGCAATCCGGTTGGGATCGCCGATTTGCAGGGTAAAGGGCGGCGTTGCGGTCGGTCGATGTCGAACTGTTTGGCCGTGGCTGCCGATAGCCGCGATGCGGCTGGGTGAAATCGACAGGCGGTCGAGGAAAGCCAGAATAGTGCGACCGATAAAATCCCCAAGCAGCGCATCCGCGCGCCCCAGGTGATCGAGGTCGTCCCCACCTGGTTGTCCGAGCCCCATCAGAGATTGTCGAAGCTCGGGCGGTAAGGCAATCGTCTCGCCATGCAAGATTCTCGGCCGAGGCTCGTCCGACAGAAGTGCCACGTCGAGGCCGTCCACGCTGGTCCCGGATATCACTCCTACGAAGAGGTTTTCTTCCGTCACTGGGCAAGCGCGAGTTGGCGATTCTCACGATGATCAGCAAGCTGCGCGAGCAGTGGTTCCGACATGGCCCTGAAGCGCGCCAATTCTGATTTTGGAATGGGCTCACCCCGCGGCAGTGCCACGGTGCGGGGATCTTGGTGGCGTCCATTCACCACGAACTCGTAGTGAAGATGCGGTCCGGTAGCCCAGCCGGTCGCGCCGACGTAACCAATGACTTGCCCTTGGCGAACGCGTGTACCCTGTTTGATGTCTCTAGCGAAACGCACCAGATGAAGATACTTGGTGGTGAATTGGGTGCCGTGCTGCACCACCAGATAGTTACCGTTCGGAGCGGTGCGAGAAGCAGTGACGACACGGCCATCTCCTGCCGAAAGGACAGGAGTACCCACGGGAGCGGCATAGTCAATGCCGCGATGGGGCATGCTGCGGTTGAAGAGAGGATGGCGACGATTGAGGTTGAAGTTGGAGCTGATTCGGGAGAATTCAACGGGCGCCCGCAGGAAAGCTTGCCTCATGGGCTCGCCGTTCGGCGCGTAGTAATGGGTCTCCCCGGCGTTGTTTGTGTACCGAATGGCTTTGTAAGAGCGGCTCTGGTTCACGAACTCTGCGGCGAGAATGTCGCCGTAGCCGACGAATTCACCGTCTAGATACAACTCTTCGAATAGCACCGCGAACTCGTCGCCGCGTCGAATATCAAGCACGAAATCGATATCCCACTGGAAGATCTGAGCCAGCCGCATGGTCATTGCGTCAGACAAGCCCGCCTGCTGGCCGGCCACGAACAGGCTGTTCTGGATTGCGCCCTGCTGGAAGGCTCTGATGCGATCCGCTTTCCGCGAGATCAATTCGCCCTCGAAGCCTTGGTCAGCTCGCGAGAACTTGAGTTTTGAAAAGACATCGGGCGCGTACTCGAAACCAATCAGGCGCCGAGACGTGTCGAGTTCGAAGCGGACAGACTGCCCTGGACGCAAATCGCGTAGTTGGGGTCCGTGCGGCTTGCTGCTGACGATCGCATGGACATCGCTCGCTGCTAGTCCGTGTCTCTTGAAGATGGTGGAGAGGCTGTCGCCGGAACGCACGTGATCGGTGATCGCCGAGGCGTTTGGCTCCGACTGGAACTCCGGGTGCTGGCTATCTGTACTTGCGACCAGGTTGGTATCCGAGGCGGAGCCGAAAACGAATTCGCTCGGAAGCAATGGTGACGGTCGAGCCTGGCTTTCGATCGATGCCGGGTCCACAAGAACGCCGACCGTTATGTCGGGGTGGTGTGGATCGGGGACCAGGGGCGCGCGCAGCGGCAGAAGTTGCGCAGGGGGCAACGCGTCGGCATCGGGCAGGGCCAAAGAGAGCACCAACAGCGACAGGCCGATGGTACCGACAAGTTGTAGGTGCAGTCTTGGAAAGGATCGCAGAGTCACGAGTAGGTTTGTCCTGCCGTTCACCGAATGAAGCGTGGCTCGTTGGGCCAAGACGGGACAAAGTCGCCGGATACTCCACCCTCGGGGCAGTATATGCATTTATGCGGAGCTGAAAACCCTAGAGGATAGGCCTGTCGCTCCCCGAAAGTCCGCGGGTCAAGCGTCCCGCAGGAAGTTTTCTTTGTTAAGGTTCCCGGCTCAAGATGGCCCGGTCTCTTGGAGAATAGAAGTGAACAGCGTATTGGCAGATCTGCGCGCTCGTGGGCTGATCGCGCAGACATCTGATCTGTCGGCTCTCGAGACCCATTTGGCGACCGGGTCACGTACGGTCTATTGCGGATTCGACCCCACCGCGGAAAGCCTCCACGTTGGCAATCTCGTGCCTCTGCTGGCGTTGCGACGATTCCAGCTCGCCGGGCATCGCCCGATCCTGCTCGTCGGGGGAGCCACGGGGTTGATCGGAGATCCCTCAGGTCGCAGTAGCGAACGCAAACTGAACGACGCGGGTACTGTTTCGTCTTGGGTGGATCGAATCAGGTACCAGGTGGCGCCTTTTCTGGATTTCGAGGGTCCGGCAGCAGCGGTAATCGTCAACAACCTCGAATGGACCGGAGACATTCGGCTGATCGACTTCTTGCGCGATATCGGCAAGCACTTTTCGGTCAATGCAATGATCCAGCGTGATTCGGTTAGATCGCGACTCGAGCGTGACGGCGACGGCATCTCATTCACCGAGTTCAGCTACATGCTGCTTCAGGCGATGGATTACCTACATCTGGCGCAGACCTACGATTGTTCCCTGCAGATCGGTGGTAGCGACCAGTGGGGCAACATCGTCTCAGGCATGGATCTAGTTCGTCGCAAGCTGCAACGAGAGAGCTACGCATTGACCTTGCCGCTCGTCACGAAGTCGGATGGAACCAAATTCGGCAAGAGCGCCGCGGGGGCGGTATGGCTTGATGCGAACAAGACTTCTGCATACGCCCTCTATCAGTTCTTCGTGAACACGGCCGATGCCGATGTGGAGAGGTTCCTAGGGTACTTCACCTTCATGGATCGAGCCTTAATTTCCTCGATCATGCATGCACACCAAAAGACGCCGGAGCAGCGAGTTGCTCAGCGGGCTCTTGCCCGGGAAATTACTCAGCTTGTGCATGGCGACGCAGCAGTGGAGTCTGCAGAGCGGATAACCCAAGCATTATTCTCAGGAGACCCAGCTGGGTTGGGGGCGGCGGACCTTCGGCAGTTGGCTCAGGACGGCGTGCCAGTGGTGAACACTGCCGAGCTTGAACTCGGCCTCTTGGAGGCGCTTGTGCGCGCCAGTCTTGCCCAGTCAAACAGCGCCGCCCGCAAGCTTGTACTGAGTGGCGCCATCCGGATTAACGGCGACATCTGCACTGAACCAACCCGTCTACTCCGATTGAACGAAGGTTTGCACGGCCGCTATTTCCTGATCCGGCGAGGAAAGCGCGAGTGGGCGATGGTCGATCAGACCGGCTGACCACGCCGCCGGCGCGCTCGCGAAAAATTCGCAGAAAGCGCTTGCAGGGCAAAGGGTCCTATGTACAATACGCCTCCCTCGCCCCGGGGACAGAAAAAAGGGGCCGCTCCTTAAGAATTTGAACTGAACAAGCCATTCGTGTGGGTGCCTGTGATTCACCGCCGAAAGCTCGTCGCGAGGCGAAAATTCGGGTGAAGATCATGCATTTATTGCAAGTTAATTCATTGAGCAAAAATATCGATAAGAGACTGTTCCGTCGGGCTCGGGAAACCGAACGCCAAGCGGAGTAGTCACTTCAGTTATAAACTGAAGAGTTTGATCATGGCTCAGATTGAACGTTGGCGGCAGGCTTAAGACATGCAAGTCGAACGAGAAAGTCCTTCGGGATGAGTACAGTGGCGAACGGGTGAGTAACGCGTAGGAATCTACCTGATAGTGGGGGATAACTCGGGGAAACTCGAGCTAATACCGCATACGCTCTACGGAGGAAAGAGGGCCTCTATTTATAAGCTCTCGCTACCAGAGGAGCCTGCGTTGGATTAGCTAGTTGGTGAGGTAATGGCTCACCAAGGCGACGATCCATAGCTGGTCTGAGAGGACGATCAGCCACACTGGAACTGAGACACGGTCCAGACTCCTACGGGAGGCAGCAGTGGGGAATATTGGACAATGGGCGAAAGCCTG
>CAZVMA010000042.1:0-9724 GCA_964628545.1 uncultured Pseudomonadales bacterium
CTCGGCCGCGCGGGCCGCGGTTTCCCCGGCGGGCTTGCGGGCTCGCTCCAGCGCCTGCCGCAGAGCCTGTCGGTCACACGTGGGAAACGCGTCCACGAAGTCAGTCAGCGCACCTGGTTCGACCAGCAGGCGTGCGCGCCACTGCTCCGCCTGGTGCTGGCGGTAGCGCGCATCGTCCGATTCCCCGCGCAGGCCGGCGAGCGCTTCGCTGAGCGGCTCAGCGTCGACCGTGCGCATCAGGCGGCCGATGAACTGCAGCTGGCGGCGGCGAGCTTCGTGTGTGGTGAAGCGCTGGTAGTCAAACAGCGCTTGGGCCAGTTTTTCCGGCATGGGCAGCGCCTCGATCTGCGCGCGCTTCAGGGCTGCGAGCTCGCGACCGAGCGCCTGCAGACGCAGCGCCTCGCGTTTTTGCGCAGTTTTGCTGATGACGGTGTCTTCCATGGGTGCGGAGCCTAACCGAAGCGCCGGTAATTTGAGAGCGGTTGCGCGCAGCGCGACGGACTGGGGAGAACGGATTTGAACGATGGACAGGACCTGCGCGGTGAGCAGGGGCGGCTCGAACGACTGGTCGCTGACATTCTGGATGAAGCGCGCCGACAGGGCGCAACCGCGTCCGAGGTATCGGCCAGCGTCGAGGCCGGCCTCTCCGTGAATGTGCGCATGGGCGCATTGGAAACGGTCGAGTTCAACCAGGATCGAGGCTTCGGCATCACGGTTTATGTCGGCGATCGCAAGGGCTCGGCCAGCACCTCGGACAGCCGGCCCGAGGCCATTGCCGAGACCGTACGCGCCGCGCTGAACATTGCTCGCTACACGCAGCCTGATCGCTGGAACGGGCTGGCGGACGCCGCGCTGATGCCGAAGACGCTGCCGGATCTAGACCTGTATCACCCCTGGGATCTCGATCCGGCCCGCGCCGAGGCCTTCGCGGCCGCCTGCGAGGCGGCAGGCCGAGCCGCCGACAAGCGCATCATCAATTCCGAGGGCGCCGGCGTCAGCAGTCATCGCGCCTGCCGGGTCTACGGCAACAGCAACGGCTTCATCGGCAGCGTGGTGGCCACTCGGCACGGGCTCAGCTGCGCGTTGATTGCCGAAGATGCCGGCGGTATGCAGCGCGACTACTGGTACACGCAGTCCCGCGATCCGGCCGCGCTCGATGCGCCCGAAGCCGTGGGGCGCGAGGCGGCGCGGCGGACGCTGGCGCGGCTGGGCCCACGGCAGGTTGCAACCGGACGCTTCCCGGTGCTGTTCGTGCCCAACATGGCGGCTGGCCTGATCGGCAGTCTGCTCGGCGCGCTCGCCGGTGGCGCCCAGTACCGGAAGGCCTCGTTTCTGCTGGACAGCCTGGGGCAGCAGGTGGCCAGCCCGATGCTGAGCCTGATCGAGCGTCCGCACCTGCCAGGACGCATTGGCAGCGCCGCGTTCGACGGCGATGGCGTGGCCACGGCAGAGAAGGCGTTCCTGCAGAATGGCGTGGTGCAGCACTATGTGCTGTCCGCCTACTCTGCGCGCCGGCTGGGTCTTGCACCCACCGGCAACGCCGACGGCGTACACAACCTGCATGTCCTCGGCGAGGCGCGCCCGGTGCCCGCGCTGCTGGCCACCATGGGCCAGGGCCTGATCGTGACCGAACTGATGGGGCAGGGCGTGAACGGCGTGACTGGCGACTATTCGCGCGGCGCCGCGGGCTTTTGGGTCGAGAACGGCGAGATTGCCTGGCCGGTGGATGAGATCACCATCGCAGGCAACCTGCGCGACATGCTGAACGACATCGTGGCGCTCGGCGATGATCCCGATACACGCGGCAACCTTTGGTCGCCCTCGATTCTGATCGGCAGCATGATGGTGGCGGGCAGCTGATCCCGCAGCGCGTCCGGTCAAGCGGCTGCAGCAAGCGGTTACAGATAGACCAGGGTGGCGAGCCCTAGGAACACAAAGAACCCGGTCACGTCGGTGACCGTGGTCAGCACCACGCCGCCGGCAATGGCCGGGTCGACATCGAGACGACGCAGGAGGCCGGGCAGAATGCTGCCGGCGATGGCCGCGACGATCAGATTGATCACCATCGCGGCCGCGATGATGCCGCCCAATGTGAGGTCGCGAAACGCGATGGCGGCGACGCTGGCGACTACGCCTGCAACCAGAAGCCCGTTCAGCGCGGCGATGGCAATTTCCCGATTCAGCAGATAGCCCAGATTGGCGCCGCTGATCTGGCCCAGCGCCATGCCGCGTATAACCAGCACCAGCACCTGGCTGCCCGCGACGCCGCCCATGCTGGCCACCATGGGCATCAGCACCGCGAGTGCGACAACCTCGGCGATGGTGTCCTCGAATGCGTTGATCACGGATGCGGCCAGAAACGCGGTCAGCAGGTTGATGCCGAGCCACAGCGAACGGCGACGCACCGATTTCAGGATCGGCGCAAAGGTGTCGTCTTCGGTGTCGAGACCCCTCGGGGCCAGCACCGCCTCGTCGGCGTCTTCCAGAATGACGTCCACCACGTCGTCGATGGTGATCCGCCCGAGTACCTGTCCGGCGTTGTCCACCACGGGTGCGGACACCAGGTCGAGCTCGGAGAAGATGCGCGCTACGTCGGTGTCCTGCATGTCGACGCGGATGGGCTCGATCTCGGTGTCCATGATCTCGCGCACGGTCACCGTCGGGTCCGACGTCAGCAGCCGGTTGATCGGTACCACGCCCAGATACTCGCCTGCTTCGTTCACCACGATCAGGCTGTCCAGCGCGTCCGGCAGCTCTTTGCGCAAGCGCAGGTAGCGCAGCACCAGTTCGACCGCGTGCCGCGGCTGAACGGTGATGGCATCGGCATTCATCAGGCCGCCGGCGCTATCCTCGGGATACAGCAGGATCGCCTCGACCCGGGCGCGGTCGGTAGCGTCCATGCCGGCCAGCACTTCCTGGGTCAGGGTGGCGGGCAGCTGCTGCAGGATATCGACGAAGTCGTCGTAGTCGAGTTCCTCCAGGGCGGCGATCAGCTCTTCCGCCTCCATCGACTCGAGGAACGTGGCCCGCACATCGTCATGCAGGTAACCCAGCGCCTGGTAGGCCGTTTCCTCGTCCAGCCGCTCCCACAGCACGCGCCGCACGTGGGGCGGCGTCGAGGTCAGCAGGTTGGGGGCTTCCTGAGGGGTGAGCGATTCCAGCAGCAGGCGGGTCTCGTCCAGCGCGCCCGCGTCGAACGACGCGATAACCTCGGCCAGCTGTTCCTGAAACGCCACGACCTGCGGTCAGTCCGGCTCGCCGAAACGCTCGGCGAACAGTTCGCGCAGCGCCAGCAGGGCCGCATCGGCGTCGGGGCCGGATAGCTCGACCTCCAGTCTTGCACCCTGCGGCGCGGCCAGCAGCAGTACGCTCATGATGCTCTTCGCGTCTGCCTGGTTGTTGGCGTGACGCAGCTGAATGTCGCTTTCGAATCGACGCGCGAGCGCGACCACCCGGCTTGCCGCGCGCGCGTGCAGGCCGAGCCGGTTGATGATGTCGAGCGTCGCGGTAAGCGCGTTCACGTGCCTTCTACTTGCTGCGGCGGTCTTCGCTGCCTGATTGCGCCGGAATTCTCTGTCAGGTGTGGCCCTGGATGTCGCGGTGACGCACCAGCACGGCGCTGAAGCGGCCGCGAAAATGCGCGGCGAGGCGCTCGGCCATGTACACGCTGCGATGCTGCCCACCCGTGCATCCAATGGCAACCGTGAAATACGTGCGCTGATCACGTTCGAAGTGCGGCAACCAGCGTTCCAGGTAGCCGATGATGTCTGCAGCCATGGTTTCAGCAAGCGGCGTTTCCCGCAGAAAGCGGGCCACTGGCTCATCCCGGCCGGTCAGTGCGCGCAGCTCTGGAAACCAGAACGGGTTCGGCAGGCAGCGCAGATCGAACACCAGATCGGCGTCAACCGGCACACCCGACTTGAAGCCAAACGATCGAAACAACAGCGACAGCCCACTGCGCGCGCCGCCGACCACCCGGTCGCGAATCAGCTCGGCCAGCGCGCGCGCATTCAGCTGCGTGGTGTCGATGGTCAGGTCGGCCATGTCGGCAATACCTTCCAGCAAGTCGCGTTCGGCCTCGATCGCCTGCTGCAGATCCGTGGTCGCGTTGGTCAGCGGGTGCGGTCGGCGTGTTTCGCTGAAGCGTTTGACCAGCGTTGGGCTCTGGGCATCGAGATAGATGACCTGACCGTTGACGTTCATGCGGTCGATGCCCAGCAGGATCTCGCCGAACCGGGCGAGCGTGCGGCTGCGGGCGTCAATGCAGACCGCGATATCGGCATCCTGCTGGCTCGGGTCCCGCAGCGCGTCGTAGACCA
Source organism: uncultured Pseudomonadales bacterium (assembly GCA_964628545.1). Taxonomy (GTDB): domain Bacteria; phylum Pseudomonadota; class Gammaproteobacteria; order Pseudomonadales; family Azotimanducaceae; genus UBA7803. Next base: position 4,320 of record CAZVMA010000042.1, read on the forward strand.
GCGATTGCAGCAGCGGTACCGGGAAGTTGTCGATGCAGTTGAAGCCGGCGTCTTCCAAGGCGCGCAGGGCGGTCGTCTTGCCCGACCCGGAGCGCCCGCTGATCACGATCAGCCTCACGTCGAGCCGGTCCGCACCAGACTGACGAAGGTGTCATAGAGTTCGGCATCGCTGGCTCCGGCCCGGAGTGCGGCCCGATTGTCGGCACTTTGAAACAGCCGGGCCAGTGCAGCCAGGGTGGTCAGGTGCGCCGAGGTCTCGCCCGGCGGCACGATCAGCACAAACAGCAGATCGACCGGCGCATCGTCCGGTGCATCGAAATCGACCGGCGTCTCGAGCCGCAGCAGCGCGGCCATCGGGCGCGGGCAGTCAATGCGGCAGTGCGGAATGGCGATTCCCTCGCCGAGCCCGGTCGAGCCGAGGCGCTCACGGGTCAGCAGGTGCTCGAACAGGGTGTCGGTGGTCATGCCGCTGCTGTCAGCGGTCAGCAGCTCTGCGGCGAGTTCGAGCGCCCGCTTGCGCGAGCGGGCCGGAACCTGGGTGCGGGTGCGCGCTGCCGACAGCAGCGCGGAGATATCGATCTGGCTCATGGTGCGGGCGTTGCCGGCCTCACTGCTTGCCTTGCAGGCGTTCGATGGCCCGCTCTTTATGGCGCACCAGCTGGCGATCGAGCTTGTCGATCAGCAGATCGATGGCCGCGTACAGATCGGGCGCCTCGGCATCGGCGAAGACCTCGCCGCCAACCACATGCAGAGTGGCCTCGGCCCGCTGAACCTGTTTTTCCACGGTCAGCACGAGGTGCGCGTTGGTGACGTGGTCATTATGCCGTTCCAGGCGGAGGATCTTTTCGTTCGCGTAGTCTCGGAGCGCATCGGTGACGTCAACGTGATGGCCGGAAATGCTGAGTTGCATCGTTTGAACTCCATGGTGTGCTGGATGGTTCAGACCAGGCGCCTGCGTTCGCTGGATGGCGGGATGGATAATGATTCACGGTATTTCGCGACGGTGCGCCGCGCAACGGTGATGTTTTGCGCCGCCAGCAATTCCACCAGTTTCTGGTCGCTAAGCGGTTTGCTCGGATTTTCCTCCGCGGTAAGTTTGCTGATGATGGCGCGGATCGCCGTGCTCGAGACATCGCCGCCCTCCTGAGACGACACGTGGCTCGAAAAGAAGTACTTCAGCTCGAAGATGCCGCGCGGTGTGTGCATGTACTTGCGGTTGGTCACGCGCGATATGGTGGACTCGTGCATGCCCACCTCCTCGGCGATGTCGGCCAAGACCATCGGTTTCATGGCCTCGGGGCCGTATTCCAGAAAGCCGCGCTGTCGATCAACAATGCGCGTGGCCACCTTCAGCAGCGTCTCGTTGCGGCTTTGCAGGCTCTTTAAAAACCAGCGAGCCTCCTGCAGGTGGTCGCGCAGATAGACGTTGTCGCTGCTCGTATCGGCGCGCCTGATCAGTGCCGCGTACTGATCGTTGATGCGAATTTTCGGGGACGATTCTGCGTTCAGCTCGACGACCCAGCGTCGGTTTCGACGCAGCACGAACACGTCCGGAACGATGTACTCGGACGTGGTGTTGAGTATGGCGCCACCCGGTCTTGGATTCAGCGTCCGGATCAGCTGCATCACCGCCCCGAGCGCGTCTGGCGTGAGCCGCATCCGGCGTGCCAGCCCGGCGTGGTCGCGGCTGGCCAGCAGGTCCAGATGCTGGGTTACCAGACGTTCCGCCTCGGTCCGCCAAGGCGTGTCCGCGGGCAGCTGCTGCAGCTGCAGGGACAGGCATTCGCCGATGTCGCGCGCGCCCACGCCCGTGGGTTCGAACTGCTGGATGCGCCGCAGCACCGCAACCACTTCATCGGCCTCGACCAGATCTTCGGTCGCGTCGTCGGACAGCAGCTCGGCGGCAGGATTCAGGCTCTCGCAAATCTCCTCCACGCCGCACGCCAGCAGACCATCATCGTTGATGGCGTCGATAATGGTTTCGCCGATCGCCCGGTCCCGCTCGCTCATGTGGCAAAGGTTCAGCTGCCAGCGCAGATGTTCGTGCAGGCTGGTACCCGCGCTGTTGCGCTGATCGAGATCCCAGTCATCGTCGTCACTGCCAGAGTGACCGGGCAGCGTGCCGTTTTGGTAGATGTCGTCCCACTCGGTATCGATGGGCAGGTCTTCGGGGATTTCCGGATCGCGGGAACCATCCAGCGTCTGCGAATCGCTTGCCGGTTCCGGAGCGCTTTCGGGGGCGCTGCCGTCCAGCGAGATCAGGCCCGCTTCGGCGAGTTGTTCCTGCGCCGCGTCGCGTGGATCGTCTTCCAGTTCGAGCAGCGGATTGCTGTCGAGCGCCTGCTGGATCTCCTGCTGCAGATCAATTGTCGAGAGCTGCAGCAGGCGGATAGCCTGCTGCAGCTGAGGCGTCATCGTCAGCTGTTGCCCGAATCGAAGTGAGAGCGTCGGCTTCATGAATTCCTACAGGCGAAAACCCTCGCCCAGATAGACGTTGCGCACGCGTTCGTCTGCCAGTATGGCTTCGGGGCTACCCTCGGCGATGATGAATCCTGCGCTGACAATGTAAGCCCGGTCGCAGATGTCGAGGGTGTCGCGAACGTTGTGTTCGGTAATGAGAACACCGATGCCGCGACGTGACAGTGCGCGTATCTCCTGCTTGATGTCTGCTACCGAGATCGGGTCCACCCCAGCGAAGGGTTCGTCCAGCAGCATGAACTCGGGACGGGTCGCCATGGCCCGGGCGATTTCCAGACGGCGGCGCTCGCCGCCCGACAGGCGCTCGCCCAGGTTGTCGCGTACCCCCTGCAGGTTGAACTCGTCCAGCAGTCGCTCGGTAGCCGCCGCGCGTGCCGCTGCGTCCAGATCGCCACGCAACTCGAGAATGGCGCGCAGGTTGTCGGCGGCCGACAGGCGCCGGAAAACGCTGGCCTCCTGGGGCAGGTAACCAATGCCGGCCCGAGCCCGCACATGCATGGGGGCTTCAGTGATATCGCGCTCGTTCAGCAGGATGTTGCCGCCATCGCAGGCGATCAGGCCCACCATCATGTAGAAGCACGTGGTCTTGCCGGCGCCGTTCGGACCAAGCAGGCCGACGATTTCGCCGCCGTCGACGTGCAGGCTGACGTCCTCGACCGCGACCTTGTTGCGGTAGGCCTTGCGCAGGCGGCTGGCGATCAGGCGCGTCATGCCTAGGGTTGCGGGCGCTGTGGCGGGCGCGCGGCGGGCTGCAGCACCATGCGCACGTTGCCGCCCGCGCCGGACACCGCTTCGACCTTGCCCGCGACCATGTCGTAGCGGATCGACTCGCCGCTGATCTGGTTGCCTTGCTGACGCAGTCCGGCGCTGCCGGACAGTTCGAGCTGCTCCTCGCGCGTGAGGTACACGATGGTGGTGGCTTCAGCTTCAACCTCGCCCGGGGGATCCTCGATCTCCTGCCGATAGCGGGCGGGACTACCTTCCGCCACGATGCGAACCACCTTCTGGTCGATGTAGTGCACGGTAATGCGATCAGCCGCCACGCGCAGCGTGCCCTGATCGACCGTGACGTCGCCCTGGTAGACGATTTCATCGGTGGTTTGATTCATTTCGGCCACGTTGGCCTGTATGTGAATCGGCTGCGAGGCGTCTTGCGGCAGTGCGAACGCGGCGCCGGCGATGACCATGAGCGGGGTCAGCGCCAGAAACAGCCGCATGCGCAGCCCGGCATCAGGGGCCGCCCGGCGGGCTGGGTAGCCGGGCGGGCAGCAGATGTGTGGCCACACGTTCGCTGCCGGCGGCGAATAGCTTGAGCGAACCACCCCTAAGGTCACCTTCCAGTCGCGCGGCCTAGGTGCGGACGCTGTCGGTGGAAATGATAACAGCGTGGTCCGTTTCGGCCCATTGACGCTGTGGATACACCACCAGTGCGGCGGTCGCGAGTTCCGCGCGCCGCCGGCCGCGCACCGGGATCAGCACCACATTCTCGGCCAGATCGAGCCGGTCCTCGCCGCTGCCGCCGGCGGTGGGCCCGGTCAGCACGCCGTGACCGGCGCGGGCAGTCCACTGGGTATCGTGGTCGTACAGCGCAAGCTCGGGGGCGGTAATGTCCGCCCGGCCCTGTTCCCGGAACAGCTGCAGGGCGGGTGCTGCCAGCGTGTAGCGCAGCTGCCCGTCTGCATCGTAGGCGCGCAGCACAGCACCCTCCAACCGCACGTCCGGGACGCCGCCCGCCGTCCCTGCGCGCTCGCTGCCGGAAGGCGCGAGCAGCAAGCCCATCATCGCCGTGCCGACGACCAGCACGGCCGTCAGTCCGCCGCGGTAGCCCCAGGTGCGCATGGTTGCCGTGCGGCTTAAGTTCCGGCTTGCGCTCACGGATCGAACGGCCAGCGGCCGCGCGCGCGCAGCAGCAGTTCGCAGACTTCCCGCGCAACCCCGTGACCACCCGCAAGGGTGGTGATGTAGTGCACGCGGGAATGGGTGGCTGGATGGCCATTCGGCACCCCGATGGCCAGTCCGACCCGCTCGAACAGGGGTAAATCCGGCAGATCGTCGCCCACGTGGGCAAAGTTGGACAGGGGTAGGTGTAGCTGTCCGGCCAGCGCCTGCAACGCCAATATCTTGTCCGGTACGCCTTGGTAAACGTGGCGGATGCCGAGTTCGTCCGCGCGCCGCTCAACCATGACCGAGCGCCGGCCCGTAATCAGGGCCACCTCGATGCCGCTGTCGCGCAGCAGCTTGATGGCCGCGCCGTCCTGCACGTGGAACGCCTTGATCTCGTCGCCTGAGCTCGTATAGAGCAGTTGGCCATCGGTCAGCACGCCGTCGACGTCGAAGCTGACCAGCGTGACGGCAGCCGCTCGGTCTCGGACGGCTTCGGAGAAAGTCAGCATCGGAGGCGCTCGTTTGGCGGGTCGAACCGATTGTAACGGTTGGCGCCGCTGACCGAAAACGACAATGGCGGTGGTATAGTGCGCGGCTTTCATAACGGCACCTGACAGCCCCGATGGCAGCCTCCTCTCCGGCCAAGTCGCGGACGACGATGTCCGCAGACGCGTATATCGAGATTCGCGACCTGCACTTCTCCCGCGGGCCGCGAAAGATTTTCGACGGGCTGTCGATGACCATCCCGCGCGGCCGCATTACCGGCATCATGGGCCCAAGCGGCACCGGCAAGACGACGCTGTTGCGCATCATTGGCGGCCAGCTGAAGCCCGATTCGGGCTCGGTGCTGGTCGACGGCGTGGACATGGCGCGGGTCTCGCGCGACCAGCTGTTCGAGCTGCGCAAGCGCATGGGTATGCTGTTCCAGTCGTCGGCGCTGTTCACCGACCTCACGGTGTTCGAGAACGTGGCGTTTCCGTTGCGCGAGCACACGTCGCTGCCGGAGGACAGCATCCGGGACCTGGTGCTGATGAAGCTGAACG
>CAZVMA010000042.1:9734-12410 GCA_964628545.1 uncultured Pseudomonadales bacterium
ACCCGAGCCAGCTCTCGGGCGGCATGGCGCGGCGGGTGGCGCTCGCTCGCGCAATTGCGCTCGACCCTGATCTGCTGATGTATGACGAACCGTTCACGGGTCAGGATCCCATCGCCATGGGCGTGCTGATCACGCTTATCAAGAACCTTAATCTGGCACTCGGGACCACCAATATCGTGGTCTCCCACGACATTCACGAAACCTCGAGCATTGCCGATCAGCTGTACGTCATCGCCGACGGTCGGGTGATCGGTGCCGGTTCGCCTGCCGAACTCGAGGCCGACGATTCGCCCCTCATCCGGCAGTTCATGCACGGTCGGCCGGACGGCCCGGTGCCGTTTCACTTTCCGGCCTTGGCCATCGAGCGCGACTTTCTGGGTTCGGCTTCCGCGTGGCAGGTTGGAGACCCGGCCCCATGATGTCGTCACTCGCGGCTTTCGTCGCGGCGATTACCGCGCTGCTGCAGCGTCTGGGGGCGCAGGTGCTGGCACGCCTGGCCAAGCTCGGGCAGGCCAGCGTGATGTGGTGGCTGGCTATCTGGGGTTTGCCCCGACGCGGCGATTTCGGGCTACTGGTGCGCCAGATCTACAGCATCGGCGTGCTCTCGCTCATCATCATCGTGCTGTCGGCGTTCTCCATTGGTTCGGTGATCGCGCTGCAGTTCTACACCCAGCTGGCCCGGTTCGGTGCGGAAGACGCCGTGGGCCTCGGTCTCGCGCTGGTGCTATTGCGGGAGCTAGGCCCGGTGGTCACCGGCCTGTTGTTCGCGGGTCGAGCGGGCTCCGCGATCACGGCGGAGATCGGCCTCATGAAAAGCACCGAACAGCTTTCGAGCATGGAGATGATGGGCGTCGATCCACTGCGCCGCATCGTCGCGCCACGCTTGTGGGCGGGCGTCCTCTCCATGCCGCTGCTAACCGCGATCTTCAATGTTGTCGCCATTTATGGTGGCGCAGTCGTTGCAGTGCAGTGGCTCGGCAGCGATCCCGGTGGCTTTTGGTCAGGCATGCAGGATGCGGTGGATGTCTGGGAAGATCTGGGCAAGGGCACGATCAAAAGCATCGTGTTTGCCGTGTTCGTCACCTGGATCGCGGTCTTCCAGGGCTATGACACCGAGCCGACGGCAGAAGGCATTGGCCGCGCCACCACGCGCACCGTGGTGTTGAGTTCGGTGATGGTACTGGCGCTCGATTTCGCGCTGACGCTGGGCATGTACGGAGAATTCAAATAATGATGCGCATGCGAACCGTGGAGATCGGCGTCGGGGCATTCGTGCTGGCCGGCGCCATCGCCTTCGTGGTCTTGATGGTGCAGGTGAGCGGCGTCAATTTCGAGGCGGATTCCGGTGCCTACAAGCTGTATGCCCGGTTCAGCGACGTGGCCGGGCTTCGTGTCCGGTCCAAGGTCAGCATGGCGGGCGTCACCATCGGCCGGGTCACCTCGATCCGCGTCGATACCACGTACGGGGAAGCCGAGGTGGAGATTCAGATCAACGGCGATACCGGGCCGCTGCCGATCGACACCGGCGCGCGCATCCTGACGGAGGGTATCGTTGGCGCCCGGTACATCAGCCTGATGCCCGGGGCCGATGAGGAGACCCTGCAGGATGGCGACACCATCGAGGACACGCAAGGCGCACTGGTGCTTGAGAACCTCATCGGCGACTTCCTCACGAGTATGGGAGATTCCTGACATGGCGAACAACGCTGTGCCGGCCCGCCGGAACGGGCCTATGCGTCTGGCTCTGAGTGGGTTGCTGGCCGTCCTGCTCGCCCTTGCGGCACCGGCCGTTCTGCTCGCGCCCGCCGCGGCGCAGGCCGCCGCCCCGACCGCCACCGCCGAGCAGCGCGTTCAGGCCGTGTCCGACTCGGTGCTGGCTCTGATCGAGCAGGCTCGTGGCTATGCCAAGGAAGATCCTGAACGCTTCTATCGCGAGTTCACCGCGCTGCTCGACCCGGCAGTCGACTTCGACGCGTTCGCCCGAAGCGTGATGGCGACCTACTTCCGGCAGGCGACGCCAGAGCAGCGCCGCCGGTTCTCGGATTCGTTCAAGTGGGGCCTGGTGCGGACTTACGCCCTTGCGCTCACCGAGTTCAGCAACGGCACTATCCGGCTGCTGCCGAATACCCAGCCGCAGCGGAGTTCGCGGCTGCAAAGCGTGCGCATGGAGGTCGTTACGCCGTCCGGCAACGTCTATCCGGTGCAGTACGCCATGGCGCTGGGGCGCGACGGTGAGTGGCGCGTGCGCAACATCATCGTCAACGGCATCAACATTGGGCTGACCTACCGCAACCAGTTCGCGGGCGCCATGAAGGACCCGGCCAACGGCGGCAGCCTGGACCAGGTCATCGATGGCTGGAGCAACATGCTGCAAGCCGAAGCCGAGAAACTCGAAGAATCGATGTCCGCGACGGGGGCGGAAGGCGCCCCGGCGACCGCGAACGGCGCGGATGCGTCGAACGCAGCCGACGCCGAGTCGGAGCTGCCGTCGCAATGAACGCGGGTGCGGAGTACCGCTTCCCCGAACGCCTGACTTACGCCGATGCCGCGTCGGTGCGCGCGGATGGTGAACGCAGATTGAGCGGTGCGCCGGGGGGGCTGCGGGTGTCGCTTGCCGACCTGCTCGACCACTCGAGCGTCGTCGTTGCGGTTCTGCTCGCCTGGGTTCGGCATTCC
>CAZVMA010000043.1:0-3122 GCA_964628545.1 uncultured Pseudomonadales bacterium
ATCGGCACACCTGGCGCGAGCTACAGCATCGAGATCGCCGACTCGGATGGCGAGCGCTCGCGCAGCCTGTTTACGTCGCCGCAGCCGGTGATGTCCCCGGCCTGGTCGCCGGACGGTCGTCGGCTGGCGTATGTCTCCTTCGAGACCGGTCGCCAGGCCATCGTGGTGCAGGACATCTTCACCGGCCAGCGCGACCTGATCACGAACTTCACCGGCATTAACAGCTCGCCGGTCTTTGCGCCCGACGGCCGCAGCTTGACCCTGGTGCTGTCGAAAGACGGCAACCCCGAGATCTACCTGATGAATCTGGCCGACCGACGCCTGCGCCGACTGACGCAGAACCCGGGAATCGATACCGAACCCAGCTGGTCCGAGGATGGACGACGGGTGATCTTCACGTCGGATCGCGGCGGCCGACCACAGATTTATCAGCTGGACGTGGCGACCAACCAGATCGAGCGGCTGACCTTTGTCGGCAACTACAACGCGCGCGCGCGGCTCTTGCCGGGCGACAAGCACATGGTGTTCGTGCATCGCCGCGACAACCTCGATCACATCGCCTGGCAGGACCTGGCCCGGGGTGATGTTCGCGTGCTGACACGCACCACGCTCGACGAATCACCGTCCGTTGCGCCTAACGGCACCATGTTGATGTATGCGACGCAAGATCGGGGCCGCGGTATACTGGGCGTCGTTTCGCTCGACGGTCGGGTGCGGTATCGCCTGCCCTCATCCGCGGGTGACGTACGCGAACCAGCATGGTCGCCGTACCTCGATACCCTGAACGGCGGCTGGTAACACATGCGTCCGATGTGGGGCGGAAACATGGCAGTGAACGGGCATGGTCCGGACACAGGCCTCGGGTCACGCAAGAGCAACAGGAGTAACGTGCAAATGGTGAATCAGTGGGTGCGCGGTTTGGCGATCGTCGCTGTGGCGGGCCTGGTGCTTGCCGGGTGCTCGAGCAAGGGCTCGAAGGCAGAGCCCGCCAGCGGCGGCGCAGCCTATGACGGCGAGTCTGCAGCCTCCGGCAGCACTGGCAGCGGCGCGCAGAGCTATGGTTTCGATGCCGACGGCAATCCGTTCATGCCCGGCACCAATCAGCCCCTGGCCCGCGTCTTCTATTTCGACTATGACCAGTCGCAGCTGCAGCAGACCGACCTGACGGCGCTGGAAATGCATGCCGATATCCTGCGCAACAATCCGGAGCGGGCGATTGTCGTGGAAGGCCACGCCGACGAGCGGGGCTCACGGGAGTACAACCTGGCGCTGGGTGAGCGCCGCGCCAACGCGATCCGCAGCTTCCTGACGGCCGCAGGCGTGTCGTCGACGCAGATCGAGTCGGTCAGCTACGGTGAAGAGCGGCCGGAAGACCCGGGTCACTCGGAAGCCTCATGGTCGCGTAACCGGCGCGCCGTGCTCGTCTACCGCTGATCGGTACTGCATCCCGGCACCTGCAATGCCAGTAAGGCCCGACATCAAAGCCCGAAGGTGAAGCCCGATTGCAAACGGAGACACGCATGAAGGCTCTGAAGAGCGGTAGGCCTCGTCCCCTCGCAAGCCGCGCGGCCCGGTTTCTGGGCCAGGGCCTGTGCGCTGCTTTGGCCCTGGGTTTGGTGCCGGGTGGGGCCAGCACGGGCGCGTCTGGCCTCTCAGCCTGGGCGGCTGCGCCGGTAGAAGAGTCGGTGGGCGTAACGCGCGCATCAACACAAGCTGCTGCATCACCTTATGGCACAGCGCCGCCAACCAGCCAGCCTGTGGCTCAGGGCACGCCCTATGGCACCAGTCCCGCCGCGACGGGCGGCGCCCGCACCGGCGAACTGTTCATGCAGATTCAGACCCTGCAGCAAGAGGTTGCGGAACTGCGCGGACTGGTTGAAGAACTTTCGCACCAGGTGAACCGGCTGGCATCCGATCAGCAAGCCCAATACCGCGATCTCGATGGTCGCATCGTGGCGCTCCGGGGTGGCGCGGCTGCGCCAGTCGTCGAGCCTACCAGTGGCCCGCCCCTTATCCCCAGCAACCCCGCGCAGGCGGCGCCCGGCACCGCGGCAGCGCCTGCTGTGGTCGCGAATCCGGGTGCTGCGGGAACAGGTGCTGCAGGGGCGGGTGCTCCGGGTGAGCGCGAGGCCTACGCTGCGGCATTCGAGCTCATGCGCGCGCGGAAATTTCCCGAAGCGACCGCCGCGTTCGAGCGATTCGTGCAGGGGTATCCGAACAGCGGCTATACGGCCAATTCGTTTTACTGGCTGGGTGAGCTACACCTGGCGCAGAACGCCTTCGAGCCGGCGCGACAGGCATTCACGCAGGTGATCAACCTGTACCCGGACAGCCAGAAGATGCCTGATGCGCTGTATAAGCTGGGCGTTGTGCACCATCGCATTGGTGACGTCACGCGCGCGCGCGAGTTCCTGAATCGCGTGATCAGCCAGTATCCTGGTGCTCCCGCAGCAGCCTTGGCCCAGACCTACCTTGCGGAGCTCCAGTGACGGGCATTGCCGTCGAAGAGCGCCTGCGCATCACCGAGATCTTTCTGTCCCTGCAAGGCGAAACAACGCTAACGGGGCTACCTACGGTGTTTGTGCGCTTGACCGGGTGTCCGCTGCGCTGCGGCTACTGCGATTCAGCGTACGCGTTCAGCGGCGGCACCGTGCTTGGCCTGTCGGAAATCGAGGCGCGCGTGCAGACGTTCGGCGTGCGGCACGTCACCGTCACGGGCGGCGAGCCTCTGGCGCAGCCGGGTGTCCACGCGCTGATGCGCAGACTTTGCGATTTCGGACTCGTGGTTTCGCTCGAAACCAGCGGCGCGCTGGATATCTCCGCGGTCGACCCGCGCGTGATCCGCATCGTGGACGTCAAGACGCCGGGTTCAGGCGAGGTCCTGCGCAACCGCTGGGAAAATCTGGCGCTTTGCGGTTCCCGGGACCAGATCAAGTTCGTCCTATGCGATCGTGCCGACTATGACTGGGCGCTGGAAATCTGTGGGCGCCACGCGCTGGCCGACCGCGTTGACGCGATTCTGTTCTCCCCTGTGGTGCCGGCACTAGCGCCGCGCCTGCTGGCGGACTGGATCGTCGCCGATCGTGCGCGCGCCGGTGACCGCGACGCCGTCGCCGTGTTCG
>CAZVMA010000043.1:3132-12393 GCA_964628545.1 uncultured Pseudomonadales bacterium
CGTGCGTTTCCAGCTGCAGCTTCACAAGCTCCTCTGGGGCGACGAGCCTGGACGATGAAACCCGCCGTCATTCTGGTTTCGGGTGGGCTCGACTCAGCGACGGTGCTGGCTTCCGCGCGCGCAGAAGGATTCGCCTGTTATGCGTTGTCCTTTGCGTACGGGCAGCGGCATGCGGCCGAACTGGCCGCCGCAAAAATCGTCGCCGAGATGCTGGGCGCCCGCGATCATCGCGTGGTGCCGATCGACCTGTCGGCGTTTGGGGGTTCGGCTCTCACGGACCTGTCCTTAGCCGTGCCCGAGGCGCCAACGACCGGAATCCCGATCACCTACGTGCCGGCGCGCAATACGGTGTTCCTGTCACTGGCTCTGGCGTGGGCCGAAGTGCTTGGCGCCCGCGATATCTTCATTGGCGTGAACGCGGTGGATTACTCGGGCTACCCGGATTGTCGCCCCGCATTCATCGATGCCTTTCAGCGGTTGGCGAATCTGGCCACCAAGGCGGGCGTCGAAGGGGACACCTTCCGGATTCATGCGCCGCTGCTGAATCTGACCAAGGCCGATATCATCCGCCAGGGACTTGCCCTCGGCGTCGACTTCAGTCGTACGGTGTCCTGTTACCAGGCCGATGCGCACGGCCGCGCATGCGGGCGCTGTGACAGCTGTCGATTACGGCGCGAGGGCTTCCAGGCTGCCGGCGTCGTCGACTCGACCCGTTATCAGCACTGAGCGCAGGTCGGAAAGCGTTGAGGCTGATGCGGTCAATCGTGTCGGGAAATAAATGGTGGGTCGTCTGGGGCTCGAACCCAGGACACCCTGGTTAAAAGCCAGGTGCTCTAACCAACTGAGCTAACGACCCGAAAAAAGAGCGCGAATTGTATGCGCGGCAATCCATGCGTACAACCTCCTCCGGACCCTCTCCGCTACCTGGCCGCTCTTGACAGTCGTTCGGCAAGGGTCTGGTATTGCCCGAGGGCGCAAGGTCTCTGGGCGGGGCGGTCGCAAACACTGACGGGAAGGGTTCATGACGGCAAAGCGCGCGCTGGTGGTGGACGATTCCCGCTCGGCCCGGATCTCGCTGCAGAAACTGCTGCAGAAGTACGGCATTGGGGTCGACTTTGCGGAGTCCGGCGAAGACGCGCTCGACTATCTGAAGCATCACGTCGTCGATGCCATCTTCATGGACCACACCATGCCGGGCATGGACGGTCTGGAAACGGTGGTGGCCATCAAGAGCAATCCGCGCACGGCGACCATCCCGGTCATGATGTATACCGCCAATGAGGGTGAGGTTTACGTCGGTCAGGCGCGCGCGCTGGGCGCGCTGGGAGTGCTGCCGAAACAAGTACAGCCTGGCGTGTTGGAGGGGATGCTCGAGCGTCTGGGGCTGCTGCAGCCTGCCTCGGCCGCTGAGAGACACGCGCCTGCGGGCGGCGCTGGTCCGGGTTTAGAACGCGCCGATTCGGGGGTGTCCGTGGTCAGCCGCGACTCGCTGCAGACGGCAATCGAGGCGCCGCCAGCGCGACCGGCAGCGCCGGCGATTTTTGCCGGTGGGCTATCCAGCCCGTTGCCGGCTGCCACGCCGGTGCCGGCAGTCACCTTTGTGGACGCCCGTGCTGCGTCGGCTGCGCAATCCGTGCCGCCGCCGGTCGCTGCTGCGCATTCTTCGGCAGCGTCGTCAGTGGAGCCGCAATCGCCTTTATCGGCCATGTCAGCGCCCCCGGGGACTACCCGTTCCGAAGTCACCCGCGCCGAAGTCACCCGTGCCGAAGCAGGGCTCGAGGCGCAGGCGCTGGCGGCGACGCTGCAAGCAGCGGTGGAGCGCACGCTCTCCGAGCAGCATGCGCGGCTGCGAGTCGATATCTTGCGCTCGCACCGCGAGGTCGGTCAGCAGGCGGCCGAGGCGGTGCTTGCGGGTGTTGAATCGGCGCACGCGGTGGATGCGGTCGACAGCGGCTCGGCGCAGCCACGGGACGAGGCGATTCCGGCAACCCCGCGCCGATCGAGTGTCGTCACCTGGGTCTTGCTGATCGTGCTGGCCCTAGTGGCTGCAGCGCTATGGCGCGAACGGGTCGACCTGGTGGCCGAGCGCGATCGACTCGCCGCGGCCGTCAATCTGCGTGATGACGAAATGGCTCGATTGCGGCGCACCGAAGCGGTTGGCGCGGATGCGCGGACCGGTAAGCCGGGTGGTGCTGTTTCGGAGCGTCGAGCGCTGAACACGCTGGAATGGGCACTGGAGCGCGATGTCCGTGTTGGCTTTGACGAGCTGGCCTTTGGTGATCGACGCGCCAACGATCTCGAGGCGCTGCTGCGTGAACTGCAGGGCATCGGTTTTCGCGGAATCGTGCGGCTCGAATCCCATCCCGGCTCATTCTGTCTGATCGAGGGCGCGGATGGGCAGTGGTCCGAAGCGCCCGATGCGGCACCGCTTGAAGCCTGTCAGCGCTTCGGGCACCCGCGTGACGGCACGATCACCGAGGCCTCGCAGCAGTCCGTGGGTTTTGCTTCTTTGTTGCAGCAAGTGTCGCGGCTGACTTCTGATCAGATCCGAGTGGAACTGGTTGCGCACGACCGCGACGAGGCGGAAACGTCCACGAGCCTGGTCGACGGTGGTGCAGTGCAGGCGATTGTCCCAGACGGGGTGCTGAGCGCGGGCGAATGGAACGAGCTTGCCCGGCGCAATCATCGGGTCACCTATACGCTGCTGCCCGTGCGCCCCTGAAGGCTGAGCGTTGGCGAGCGCGGCAAATCCCTGCTTATGGAAGGGCGGCGGCGATGGCCCGTGATCGGCGCCGACCTTTCACCGCCCGCGTTTCTGGGTCTTCAGCCGTTCGGCTCAAGGCCCCGGCACGTCGAAGCGGTTGCGCTCGGTATGGGTTCGCAGCAGGTCCCAGATTGCGACCGACAGGGCTGGATCGTGAGCCTCTGCCCAGGCGTGCAGGTCGATCAGCGCCGCGAAACCCTCGGCATGAAACGCATCCAGCTCGGAAATGCGAAGTCCGGCCGGTGCGCCCTGCAGGAAGGCCGTTCGTGCCGCCGCGCCAGGCGCGTCCAGAAGGTTGGCCCGAGCGAACAACGACTTCATGTCCTCGATGTCGGCAACCCGGTTTGCCGCGGCCCGATCACTGTCCTGGGCCATGGCCAGCAGCAGTGCGCTGATCAGGCCGGTATTTGCCATCGCGTAGGCGGAAGCGGTTTCGGGCGCGATGCCGGTAGCAAGCTTTACCGCCAGATCAGCGAGAGCGGCGCCGGGCTTAGGAATCATGCCAACCCCTCGGTGTAGGTGTGCGTCGTGCGCGGATGCAGCCGGTCGACCAGAATGCGGTTCTGGCGGTCGGTCATGATCCAGCCCGCCATGGCGAGGATCGGCTCCTTCGATTCGCCGTGCATGAAGTCTTCGGTGGAGGAGATCCAGATCGCGAGCGCCTTCAGCGACGCAAAGACCTGCCACCAGCGGAAGGCCTGGCGATCGACTACCAGCCCGCTGCCGGCTTCCCAGTGCCGAATGGCGGCCGCGCGCGAGAGCAGCCCCCCGGCGCGCTCGCGCTCGGGCCAGCACCAGAGTGGGTCGAGCGACCAGGCGAGATCCTCCAGCGGGTCGCCGATGTGCGCCATCTCCCAGTCGAGCACGCCGCGGATGGTGCAATCGGGCGCATACAGGAAGTTACCGGTGCGGTAATCACCGTGCACCAGCGTCAGACGCGGGCTGGGTGGCGGTAGATGCGCGCGCAGCCAGCGGATGGTCGCTGCCGCAACGGGCTGTGGATGCTGTGCATCCGCGGCAATGACGCCCGCCCAGTACTCAAGTTCATGGGCGGCTGGATGTGCCGGCACCGGCATGAAATCGGGCAGGCCCAATGTGTGGATATCCAGGCGCGCAAGCTGGCCGAGCAGCGTCCACATGTTGCCGCCCAGACGCTCGCGTCGCGCGTCCTCGCCGGCTGCCCGCACGCTCGCCACGTTGGTCTCGCAGCCGGGGATCTCGGCCATGATCGAGAACGGGCGATCCAGGTAGCGCGCGTCTTCCTCCAGAAAAAGCGGCTCGGGCACCGGGTAACCGGCGCGGTGCACAGCCTGATAGGTGCGATATTCCAGGGCCCGCTCGGTATCGATGAGGCTCGATTTTGGGTCACGGCGCACGATCACGCCGCGAACTCTCCCAGCGACCTCGACGCGCACGCGGTAGGTTTCGCGTGAGGCGCCGCCGGGAATTTGCTCCATCGTGCGCAGGGTGACCGGCAGCGCCCAGCGCTCGGCCAGATAGGCGACGATGCGCTCGGCGATCGGCGTCAGTGCCGGATGCATGGCTTACGCGGCCGGGCGCAGTCGGTATCGGATGGGCAGATGCTTGAAGCCGTGCACGAAGCTGGCGCGCAGATGCTCGCCGGGCCCGGTCAGATCCATTTCGGCGATTCGCGGAATGAACTGCGAGAAGAAGATGCGCATTTCCATGCGCGCCAGCAGCAGACCGAGACACTGGTGCGGCCCGGTACCGAAGGCGAGGTGCCGATTCGGCTTGCGATCGATGCGGAACTGGAACGGCTGCTCGAAGATCTCCTCGTCGAAGTTGGCGGCTGCGTACATCAGCCCCACCGTGTCGCCCTTGTGAATCGTTTTTCCGCGCAGCGTGTAGTCGCGTGTTGCGGTACGCGCGAACTGCGCCACCGGCGTGGTCCAGCGGATCATTTCCTCGACTGCGAGCTTCACCAGTTCTTCGTCGTGAATGTTTTCGGACAGCAGCTTCAGCTGGTCCGGATTCCGAAGCAGCGCATGCAGTCCGCCGGAAATTGCGGTGCGGGTCGTCTCGTGGCCAGCAGTTGCCACGATGGTGTAGTAGGAAATCAGTTCCTTATACGGCAGATACTCGCCGTCGATGCGGCCGTTTGCGATATACGAGGCGAGATCCTCGGTCGGGTGCGCTCTGCGCTCGTCGGTCAGGCGCGTGAAGTAGCTGTAGAGGTCTTTGATGGTCTCGAAGATGGATAGCGGATCTTCCCCGGCGCGCTTCATCTCCGGATCGTCGCCGGCGAACAATTCGTTCGTCAGCTTCAGGATGCGCCATTCGTCCTCGTCCGGCACGCCAAGCAGCTGGGTGATCAGCTTGAGCGGCGGCCAGACCGCGACGTCCTGCACGAAATCAAGCTCGCGCACGCTGCCGTCGCCCATCATGTCGTCGAGGATACGCGCGATGATGGTCTGCAGGCTGTCCTCGAGACGCTTGATGTTCGAGGGCTTGAACCAGGGCTGCACCAGTGCGCGATACTTCGGATGGTCGGGCGGGTCCATCTGCACCAGCGAGCGGATCAGGCCGCCTTCACCCGCGGTCGCCAGCACCTCGAGCAGTTTCGGCGAGTCCTGCAGGCGCTTGAAGATTTCCATCATGATCTCGGCGCGCAGCTCGGGGCGGGAAACCTCTGGTCCGAGGATCGGCCTTGGTTCGCTTGCGAAAACGTCCGGCTGTTTCTCGATCTCGACCACGTCGGCGTGCTTGGTGACGACCCAGAACGGGCGAAAGCCGGTGGGCTCGACCCGGCGCAGCGGGTCGTTCGCGCGCAGCCACGCAAACGCGTCGTGCGGGTGCCCAACGCGGCCGTAGCGTTCGGGCGCGATGACGTCGTCGTCGTGGAAGGTATAGCCGGCGTTCATGCAGACCTCGCAGCTTGGGTTGGCGGATCGGATCCGGGGCGCTCGCGCTGGCAGCTTGAGGCGCGTGGGCGCACGTTAGCCGCCGCCGCGCGTGATCGCAATCGGTGCACGCCGCGTCATCAGGCGTCCAGGGTGATCCGGTAGACCCTCGCGGCGGTGCCTGCAAACAGATCGCGCTTCTCCGCCGCGCTTGCGTCTGCCGTGATGCGCTTGAACGCGTTCCACAGCACCGGGTAGGAGAGCCAGTTCTTGTGTACCGGAAAGTTCGATTCAAACAGGCAGCGTGACGCGCCGAAGGCCTCGATGCAGTCCAGGATCCAGGGGCGCCAGGCCTCCGCGACCGTCGCTGAATCCGGGGGTGGCCGCTCGCTGGACGTCGCGGCAGCGGCAGCTTTTGGAAATCGTGCCGGCAATGCGCCCAGTTTGCAGTAGACGTTTGGATGCCGGGCGAGGGCGCGGATCGAGGTCTGCCAGTCTGTCCGAACCTGCGCCTGATGCGATCGGTAGGTTCCGCCCAGAATCGGCGTGCCGCAGTGATTGAGCACGATCGTGAGATGCGGGTGCTCGGCAGCAACGGCGGCTAGCTCGCCGAGCTGCGGATGGTACAACCAGCAGTCAAACACGAGACCGCGCTGTTCCAGCACACGGATGCCGGCACGCACGTCCGCGCGCGCCAGGTGCCTGGGGTCGGCAACGGTGCGGTGAAGGCCTGGGTCGGCGTCCCAGCACACCGAGGCCCGTACTCCACGCAGCCGACCGTCGGCGGCAATTTTGAGCGCATCCAATACCGGCCTCTGCCAGCGTCAGATCGACGTTACCCACCGCGGCTCGACACACCCCGGCAGCGTCAAATGCGCCGGCATCCGATTGCGCGCCGATACCGGCCACGAACACCATTTCCCCTACCGGCCGCAGCGCGTCGGGGCCGTGGCTGCGGTACATGGCATGGCACTCGGCAAACACGGTGGCCACCACGCGGTGCCCGCTCGCCAGGTCCGCCGCGAACTCCGGCAGCAGATACGGCGCGCCGGAACGGACCCACAGGTGATGATGCGCGTCGATGATGGGCAGTGACGGATCGATAATGGGCTCCTGGTGCTGGGCCAGCCAGGCTTCGTGGACGCCACCGCGATAGTCGAACCGGTTGCTCATGCGCGCGCCTCTCGTTCTGTTCCTTGTCAGCTGTTTTCGCTAGCTGTTTCGTCTCAAAAATAAGCGCACCGCAGGCGCCAATGCGATCATCGCCAGTACGGCCAGCAGTCCGGCGGTCAGCGGTCGGGTGATGATCGGCTGCAGCTCGCCGCCGCTGATGGTCAGCGCCTGACGCAGCGCCTGTTCCGTGAGTGGTCCCACGATGAGCCCGATCAGCACGGGCGCAAGCGGAAAGCCGTACCAGCGCAGCCCAAGGCCGAGCACCCCGATGCCGAACAGCAGGACCACGTCGGTCGGCGACCGGCCCAGGCCCCAGACACCCAGCGCGGCGGCGAGCAGGATGAACCCTTGCAGCCATGGGGCGGGAATCTTCAGAACGCGCACCCACAAACCCACCAGCGGCAGATTCAGCACCAGCAGCAGGACGTTGGCCACGTAGAGACTGGCGATCAATCCCCAGAACAGCGCCGGGTTCCCCGTGAGCAAGGCCGGACCGGGCTCCAGCCCGTAGCCCTGAAACACCGAGAGCAGGATGGCGGCAGTGGCGGATGTCGGTAAGCCAAGGGCCAGCAGCGGCACCAGCACGCCCGCTGCGGCTGCGTTGTTTGCGGCCTCGGGCCCGGCGACACCGGCAATCGCCCCAGCGCCGAATGGTGTGCCACGGTGGGCGAGGCGACGTTCGAGCCCGTAGGAAACGAAGGTTGGCAGTTCTGCGCCCCCGGCCGGCAGCGCACCCAGCGGGAAGCCGATGAGGGTGCCGCGCAGCCAGGCCGGCCAGGAGAGCCGCCACTCCAATCGCGTCATGCCGAGACGTCCGATGACCGATGGTTCCGGGCCCGAGATGCCTTCGGTCCCTGCACGCAGGGCGCGGTGCAGCGTCTCGCCCACCGCGAACAGCCCCATGGCGACAATGACCACATCCACGCCCTCGAACAGGCCAGCGTGGCCGAAGGTCATGCGCGGTACGCCGGATTGCAGGTCGAGCCCCACCAGCCCCAGCCCGATACCGAGCCACAGGCTGGTGAAGCCGCGCAGGCGGGAGGCGCTGAACACCCCCGTCACCGTCACCATCACAATCAGCATGAGCACGCAGTATTCCGCTGGCCCGAAGCGCAGGGCGAGCGCGATCACCGGTTCGGCCAGCAGCGTGATGCCGACGGTGCCGAGCGTTCCCGCCACGAAGGAGCCCAGGGCCGCAGTAGTCAGTGCGGCACCAGCGCGACCGGCCCGGGTCATGGCGTGACCCTCGATCGCGGTGACGGCGGTCGCCGATTCCCCGGGCACGTTCAGCAGAATCGCGCTCGTGGAACCGCCGTACATGGCGCCGTAGTAGATGCCCGCAAACAGCATCAGCGCGCTGTCGGCATCGATCTGCCAGGTCAGAGGCAGCAGTAGCGCGATCGTCAGCGCCGGTCCGAAGCCGGGCAACACGCCGACGAGGGTGCCCAGGGTGACGCCGGCCGCGGACCACACCAGATGTTCCGGGGACAGCGCGATCGCGAACCCTTCCGTCAGCCGATTCAGCAGATCGCTCACGGCCACTCCAGCCACAGGCCGCCGAGCGACAGGTCAAACAGGGTTGCCAACGTGAGCTGCAGCAGCCCGGCGATGGCGCCGCCGAGCAGCAAATCCCGGACGGGTGAGCGACTGCCGAATACCCGCGCCGTGCCGGCGAACAGCAGTGTTCCGGCAGGCGCGAACCCGACCGCAGTCAGCGTCACTCCGGCCAGAGCGAGAAGCCCGACCAGCTGCGCCGCGCGCCGTGTCGAGCCGGCCGTGCGCGACTCCGGCGGCACCGGCGCGTAAGCCAGTAGCAGTACGCCAATCAGGCCGAAGCCAGCGGCGACCAGCCAGGGTGCCGCGGCCGGGCCGATTGCGCCGGCGGTGGGGGGGCTGGGTAGATGCAGGGCATCCCAGGCGATCATCATGGATACGGCAAGCGCCAAGAGCCCCGGCAGCGCTCGCGCCGCGTCTGGCGTCATGTTGCGCGGCTCATGCAGCTTTGACGCCTGGTACATGCGCGCTGCTTGGAGGACGTCATCCCTGACGCAGCCCGACCCGCGTGAGCAGTTCAGTCGTGCGCTGGGTCTCTGCTGCAAGGAAGGTCTCGAACGCCTCCCCCGTTAGCAGCCGTGGCGTCCACTGGTACCGGGACAGCGCCGCCTGCCAGGCCGCGGTGCGGGTAGCCGCCTCGATGCGGGCGATGTGGGCCGCGCGCGTATCGGCGCTGATGCCGGCAGCGGCGAATATCCCGCGCCAGTTCTCCAAGACCAGCGGAATGCCCGCAGAAACCAGCGTGGGCACGTTGATGTGGCTGACCGGCTCGGCAGCGGAGATGGCGAGCGCCCGGAGGCTGCCCGTCGCGATCTGATCGGCCAGTTCGCCGTACCCGCTGACCCCGCACGTGACCTGCTGTCCCAGCAGCGCGGCTTCCACGAAACCGCCGCCGGCCTGTGCGACGTA
>CAZVMA010000044.1:0-12347 GCA_964628545.1 uncultured Pseudomonadales bacterium
CCCCAACCCATCTACCCCAACCCATCTACCCCAACCCATCTACCCCAACCCATCTCCCTCAACCACCTGAGGGCGATGGCTCGCGGGCTTCGGCGAGATTTTGGATTTCCTTCTGGAACTCGCTGACATCCTGAAAATCCCGATACACGGACGCAAACCGGACATAAGCCACCGGGTCCATGTCGCGCAACGCCTTCATCACCGCTTCGCCTACCGCGCGCGACGGCAGTTCGCGTTCGCCGGTGGCACGCAGCGTGTGCTTGATGCGGGTGATGGCGTCTTCGATCGCCTCGACGCCGACCGGACGCTTTTCCAGCGCCCGAGCGAAGCCGCGGCGCAGCTTGTTCTCGTCAAACGGCTGACGCGAGCCGTCGCGCTTGACGATCCGCGGCATCACCAGTTCCGCCGTCTCGAACGTGGTGAAACGTTCACCGCAGGTCAGGCATTCACGTCGACGCCGGACCGACTCGCCCTCGGCCACCAGGCGCGAGTCGATGACCTTGGTATCCAGCGCGCTGCAGAACGGACAATGCACGGCGGCTCGACCTCAGACGCGCGCGCCGTACACCGGATAGCGACGGCACAGCTCGATCACGCGCTGGCGCACGGTCTCGATCATGTTGTCGTTGCCGATATCGTCCAGCACATCGCACATCCAGCCGGTCAGTGTGGCGCATTCCGCTTCGCGGAACCCGCGCGTGGTGACAGCCGGTGTGCCAATGCGCAGGCCGCTGGTCACGAACGGCGATCGGGGGTCGTTCGGCACCGCGTTTTTGTTGACGGTAATGAACGCTCGACCGAGCGCCGCATCCGCATCCTTGCCGGTGATGCCCTTCGAGACCAGATCGAGCAGGAACAGATGGTTGTCGGTGCCGCCCGATACCACGTTGAAGCCACGAGACTGGAAACCGGCGGCCATGACGCGGGCGTTGGTCAGCACCTGCTGCTGATAGGCGCGGAACTCGGGCGACTGCGCTTCCTTGAAGCACACGGCCTTGGCGGCAATGACGTGCATCAGCGGGCCGCCCTGAGAGCCCGGGAACAGCGCGGAATTCAGCTTCTTTTCAATCTCCGGGTTCGAGCGGGCGAGAATGATGCCGCCGCGCGGGCCGCGCAGGGTCTTGTGGGTGGTGGACGTCACCAGGTCGGCATGCGGCACCGGACTTGGGTACAAGCCTGCGGCAACCAGCCCCGCCACGTGAGCCATGTCGACCAGCAGATAGGCGCCAACGGCATCCGCGATGGCGCGAAAGCGCGACCAGTCGAGCGTGCGCGAGTAGGCCGAGAAGCCGCCGATGATGAGTTTCGGCCGATGTTCATGGGCGAGCCGCTCGATTTCTGCGTAGTCGACCTCGCCGGTGGCGTTGTCGAGACCGTACTGAACGGCGCGGTAGACCTTGCCGGAGAAGTTCGGCGCAGCGCCGTGCGTCAGGTGGCCGCCCGCATCGAGGCTCATGCCCAGAATGGTGTCGCCAGGATTCAGCAGAGCCAGATACGCCGCGGCGTTGGCCTGCGAGCCTGAGTGCGGCTGCACGTTCGCGTAGTCGGCGCCGAACAGAGCCTTGGCACGTTCGATGGCCAGCACCTCGACCTTGTCCACGTACTCGCAGCCGCCGTAGTAGCGCTTGTGCGGGTAGCCCTCGGCGTACTTGTTGGTGAGCGTGCTGCCCTGGGCCTCCATGACCCGCGGGCTGGCGTAGTTCTCGGACGCGATCAGCTCGATGTGGTCTTCCTGCCGCTGAGATTCCTCGGCGATCGCGGCGGCGATCTCGTCATCAAAACCTGCGATACGTGCATCTGCTGCGAACATGGCGCGACCCCGGCAATTCGGAAGGCCGGCATTATAGACGAGCACGGGCGTCGACTTGGGCGAAAAGCGCTCATCTGGTCCATGAATTGGAGCCCGGTCAGCCGTCTAGCGCGTCGCCCCAGGGGGTGAACTGGGCGCTGCTCGCCGATACGCCCCCATCGACCGGGACAATGGCGCCATTCACAAACGACGCGGCGGGCGAGGTCAGGAACACCAGCACCGCGGCAACCTCTGGCGCCTCGCCCCAGCGACCGAGCGGAATATGCCGACGCAGTGCCTCGTGCGCCGAACTCTGGCGCAGCAGGCCGGTCATGCCGGTGTGGATGGGTCCCGGGCAGACGGCGTTGATGCGAATGCCCGAACGCCCAAGCTCGAGCGCCGCGGAACGCACGAAGTTGACCACCCCACCCTTGGCCGCGTTGTAGGCCCAAAGCCCGGGGTCGCCGCCGAGGCCGGAGACCGATGCAGTCACGGCAATAGCCGGAGCGGTGCCGCGACGCAGGGACGGCAGCGCCGCGCGTACACCCAGCACCACCGCCCGGAGATTGACATCAATCACCCGGTCGAACGCGGCCATCTCCACCGACTCGAGCGTGCCGCTGACCGGCAACCCGGCGTTCAGCAACACGGCATCGAGGCCGCCAAGATCTTCGGCCGCCGCAACCGCCGCTGCGTTAACCGCCGGGTCGGTGACGTCCCCCGAGAGCGCCCGGGCGCGAGCGCCGTCGAACTCCTGCACCCAGTCGCAGCCGCCCGGCTTCAGATCCACCGCGACCACCCGGCCACCGCGCTCGAGGATCAAGCTGGCGGCCGCCCGACCGATGCCGGAAGCCGCGCCCGTCACGATTGCTGTACGTCCCTGCCAGTCAGTCATCTGTCTCTCCTGATCTCACACGCCCGCGCGGTCGATACACGCATACACCGCAGCAATGAGCCGCCCGCCGCGCGTGTCGGTTTCAATGCCGGGCTGCATCTGGTTCATGACGTAGCCCACGCCGAGTCGGGCAGCAGGATCAGCGAATCCCACGCTGCCGCCGGCGCCCGCATGGCCGAAGCTGTCGGGATTCGGGCCGTACTGCCCAAGCGTATTCAGCATGACGCCGCGCGCGCGACGCATCGGGCGACCCAGCACCAGGTCGTCCTGATCGCCCACCTCCTGCACGGTGAGTGCGCGAATGGCCTCGGGCGACAGGATGCGCACGCCATCGAGCTCGCCGCCGCGCGCGACCGCACCGTAGATGCGGGCAACGCCGCGCGCGCTTGCCTGGGCATTGGCGGCCGCGATCTCGGCCGAACGCCACTGCGCGCTGCAAGCGTCCTGCCAGGGCCGCACGGACGGATTCTGCAGCGCCAGCGGATAGAGGGGCGGCAAGCGCAACCCGGCAAGCGCCGAGAGGTCGGGCTGCCGTCGCGCGTGATTGGGCCCGATCAGATCTGCCACGCGACCGTGCTGGTCCGCGGGCAGCCCGAGCCAGACATCGGCGCCGAGCGGGCGCGCAACGCGCTGCGCCAGACGGTCACCAAGCGATGCGGCGGTCAGCCGACGCACCAGCTCGCCCGGAAAATAACCCCACAGAATGGCGTGATAGCCCGCGCCCTGCCCGGGCTGCCAATGCGGTTCCTCGGCTTCGAGACGCCGGATCATCCCCGGCCAGTCATAGAGATCGGCAACCGACACCGGCGCACGCAGACCACACAGACCCGCCTGATGGGACAACAGCTGTCCCACGGTCAGCCCGTCGCGCGCCGCGCGGAGCTCTGGCCAGAGCGTGCGGACCGGCATGTCGTAGGTCACCAGCCCGTCATCCAGCAGGGTCGCGAAGGCAATGGCGCCGAGACCCTTGGTGGTGGAATAGACGTTAACCAGCGTGTCCTCGGCCCAGGGTCGGGTGCACGCACGATCCTGGTAACCGCCCCAGAGGTCGACCACCGTCTCGCCGTCCAGAACGGCTGAAAAGCCGGCACCCACCTCAATGTCCTCGCTGAAGTTGCGCGCGAACACGTCGCGTACGGATTCGAACCCCGGCGCGGTGTAGCCGTGGATGGGATAGTCTGTCATGTGTCCCCCAGAGCCCGATTATCCCCGAGGACAGAGCGTGGCACGGCATCTCGCGCAAGTGAAGCGATCCCCGGACGAACCCGTCACGGACCCCGCACCCGACGTGCCGCTATGGACCGCGCTGCGCTTCTGGCTGCAGCTCGGATTGGTCAGCTTCGGCGGCCCTGCGGCACAAATCGCGCTGATGCATGAGCATCTGGTCGATCGCAGGCGCTGGATCTCCGAAGCCCGTTTCCAGCACGCGCTGAACTACTGCACGCTGCTGCCCGGTCCGGAGGCACAGCAGCTGGCCACCTATCTCGGCTGGCTGATGCACCGCAATCTGGGCGGTATCGCCGCCGGATTGCTGTTCATTCTGCCCTCCTTCCTGCTGCTTTCGACGCTGGCCTGGGGCTATGTGCGCTACGGCGAGCACCCGCTGGCGGCCGGATTACTGGGCGGCGTTGCGCCCGCGGTTGTCGCGCTCGTAATCAGCGCCGGCTGGCGCATGGCGCGGCGCACGCTGCGCACCCCCACGCTGACGCTGATCGCGGTCGCCGGTTTTTTGGGCCTGCATCTACTGGCGCTCGACTTCGCTCTGATCGTCGCGGGGGCGGCGCTGATCGGCGCGGGCGCGGGGCTGCTGCTGAAGACCCAAGAGCCGATCGCCGACGACCCGGCACCAGCCGTATCGACCGCCCCGTCGCTTCTGCGCCTCAGCGTCATGGCCGCGGTCAGTATGCTTTTGTGGCTGGCGGGCTACCTCGCCTGCTCGTTGACGGCATCGGGCCTGACCGAGATGGCGAGCTTTTTCACCCGGGCGGCGCTGGTCACCTTCGGCGGCGCCTACGCTGTGCTGCCCTACGTGCATCAAGCCGCGGTTGAACAGTACCAGTGGATCACCGGCGGCCAGATGCAGGTTGCGCTGGCGCTGGGCGAAACCACCCCGGGGCCGCTGATCATGATCGTGGCGTTCGTCGCGTTCATCGGCGGGCATGGTCTGCAGCTGTTCGGCCCGGACATGCCCGTGGCCGCCGGCTGGGTTGCTGCGCTGGTCGCCGTGTACTTCACCTTCCTGCCGTCGTTTGTGTTCATTCTGGTGGGTGCGCCACTGGTGGAATACACCCGACAAGTCCCGCGTCTGCATCACGCGCTGACCGCTATCAGCGCCGCCGTGGTCGGCCTCATCGCGGAACTGGGTTTGACGCTGGCCCACAGCGCGCTGTGGCTATCAGACGTGCAGCGACCCAACTGGCTGGCCTGCGCAGCTGTCGCGCTGGCGCTTTGGCTGCTGGTGAAACGGAACGCGTCGCCGCTGCTGGTGGTGGTGCTGTTCGGTGCCGCCGGCGCGCTCTTGCATCTGAGCGGCATCAGCAACCCAGGGTAACGGGGCGTCAATGGGTCAGACGCGCTCGAAGCGGCTGACCACCTCGACGTGGTGCGTTTGCGGGAACAGGTCGAGCGCCTCGCACGCGGTCAGGCGGTAGCCGTGACCGGCCAGCAGCCGTGCATCCCGCGCCAGTGCCACCGGGTCGCAGGACACCAGCACCAGCGTTGGGGCACGACACGCGGCCAACGCCGCAGCGGCGCCTGGGCCGAGCCCGGCGCGGGCGGGGTCGGCAATGACCAGCCCAGCCGGACGCGGGCGCCAGGATTCGACGGGCATCGCGGCTACCTCCGCGGAGCGCCCCGCCAGGTTGCACACCGCATCTGCAGCCGCCGCCGCGTTCTCCTCGACCACGATCACCGCGCGCTGTGGCGGCACCACAGTCGCCGCCAAGAGGCCGACGCCGCCATACGCATCGATCACCGGCCCGTCGGCCCACGAAGAAGCCGGACCTGCCGCCCGACCCACCGCCAGCGCGAGCGCTGCGGCCGCATCCGGCCCGGACTGAAAGAACGCGTCGGCGCTGACGCGCAGCGCAACGCCATTGACCATCTCCGTCAGCGCACTGTCCGGCCCTATCGCCACGTCCTCGAACAACCCCGATGACTGCGCCTCCTCCGGCCACCAGCGCGCGCTGCGGGCACCGGTGGCCGCACTGACGCGCAGCTGCACCTCGCGTGCGCCGGCAATGCGCAAGGTGGGTAACAGCTCCGAGAGCCGCGGGTGCGCAACCTGACAGGCCGACACCGAGACCAGCCGATGACTGCCCGCGCCACGGAATGCGGGTCGACCCGTGCGGTCGAGGGCCAATCGGAGCGTCGTCCGATATGCCGTGGGCGCCACGCGCGGGCCGGGCGTCACGGGCACGTGGGTGATACCCGCGGTGCGCGCCAGGGCATCGGCAACGATGGCGGCCTTGAATGCCAACTGCGCCTCGGGCGCAACATGCATCCAGTCGCAGCCGCCGCAGCCGCGCGCTACCTCGGGGCACGGCGGCGCTACCCGGTCGCCCGCCGCGGACTCGACCGCTTCGACGCGTGCACGCAGGAAGTCGCGACTGCTGGCAATAACGCGGGCGCGGACTGTCTCACCCGGCAGCGCGCCAGCGACGAACACGACTCGCCCATCGGCGGCCGTCGCAAGCGCGGCGCCGCCTGCCACCAGCTTGCGCGGCGTCAGCGTGATCGACCCGGCCGGGACTGGCGTCGCCCGCGGCGCCGCACCCGGGCCGGACCCTCTTCGCCTGCGCATCATGCTGATCGACCGCGGCTGCGAGGGCTCAGGATGCCTGCAGGAACTCGACCCAGTTGCCGTCTGGATCGGCAACGATGGAAATCTTGATGCCGGGCCGGATCTCGCGCGGCTCGACCGGCACGCCGTATCCGCGCGCCTTGCAGGTCGCGGTGATCTCGTCCAGGTTGCTGACCGAGATGGTCCAGTAGCGATAGCCGGTCGCGGCCGGTATGCCGCCGGTGGCCGCCCGCTGCGCCGGCGGCGCGCCGAGAGCGATCACCTTGATCAAGCTGTCGCCGCACCAGAGCCGGTGCATGGTGCCGCCGCCCGGGAAGGGCATGTCACCCTCATGCCGGAACCCGAGCGTATCGCGATAAAACGCCAACGCTGCGGCGCTGTCGGTCACGATGATGCCGAGGTCGATGCCGGTCTTGGTCAGCTGAACGCCAGTCGTCATGGATCGGTCCTCCGTAGCGAAAAAAGGTTATCGACGCGCGGCGCTGTGCGAACGCGCCGCAACTCCGAGCGAACGGTTTCAGGGCACGCTCAAGCGGGCCTGAGTGTCGGCCGGCAGCGGCAGCGACACGCCGGGGTCCAGGTTGCCCTTGCCGGGCACATGGTTGATCTCGAGGCGG
Source organism: uncultured Pseudomonadales bacterium (assembly GCA_964628545.1). Lineage (GTDB taxonomy): Bacteria > Pseudomonadota > Gammaproteobacteria > Pseudomonadales > Azotimanducaceae > UBA7803. The sequence goes on from CAZVMA010000044.1 coordinate 7,104, forward strand.
GTGCCGCACGGATCCTCGAACAGCAGCGAGTAGTACCCCGGCGCCCATTCATCTTCCACCGGCGCATGCACGATCCGCCCCCCGAAGGGCACGATCTGCTCGGCCAGCGCATCCACGTCATCCCGGCTTCGGGCCCGGAAACACAGATGATGCATGCCGGCGCGATACGGGTCGAACGGTTCCGGGTGCCGGGCCCGCCGAATGCCAACGCCCGTGCGGCCGCCAACGCAATAGAACAGATCATCGGTATCCACCAGACACGCCATTTCCAGAAAGTCGAGCAGGCGACGGTAAAACGGCAGGGCAAGCTCGAAATCCTGCACCGTGATGTAGATGTGCGCTATGCCGTTGATCGAAATGCTCATGAACCCAAAACCTCGCCCGCTTCCGACGGAATTGTCGGTGCAGTTGCAGATAAAACTGTATCGGCGCTGGAAGCCGCGCGCGCGCACCGTACCCGGATGCCGTTCAGCGCCGCGGTCGCGCTGGGCAGATCCACGTCACCTGCCGCCGCCAGCGCGTTGGCGTTGGCGCTGCCGGCCTGGCGGGCGCGCGCCGTCGCGTGAACCTGCCCGAACGCTTCATTTTCAGGCCCCGCACGATCGGGCACTCCCGAGAGATGCGCCCAGTCGCCAGCGCTGAAGCCATGCGGCAGGCAGACGACACCGGGACGCAGATCCTCCGTGATGCGCAGCGGCACCGTAACGGCATCCACCGCAGTGGTGACCGTCACGGGCTCACCATCGACCAATGCGCGCCGAGCCGCGTCCAGCGGATGCATCTCCAGCACGCAGCGGTTCGGGCCACGCGCCAGCGCGGGTAGATTATGCAGCCACGAATTGTTGGTTTGGACGTTGCGCCGGCCAATCAGCAGCAGCACATCCGGATCGTCGGCATGCCCACCCGCATCGGTCGCGGCGCCAAGAGCTGCGCGCAGCCGGGCAATCTCGCCCAGAATAAGCGCGGGCGCACAGTCGAGATGACCATCCGGGTGACCGACCACGCGCGCCAATCCCGGCTCCAGCGGGCCAAGATCAATGCTGTCGGGATGCTCGATCAGGCGCGCCAGGGTGAGCCCCGAAGGCTCAACGCCGGGTTCGACCCGAAACGCTCGACGTCCGAAATGATCGCCCCAGCGACCGGCGCGAATGCCCAGATCGAGGATACGTTCGACGCCGCGCCGCGGGCCGATGGCGGCCATTATCGCGGGCAGGTCACGATCCGCGATCGGACTGCCGGGTGCGTGGCGCCAGGCCTCGGCGAGCCCGGCCACCGTCTCCTCTTCGAACGCGTCCAACTCTGCGTCGCTGGCGCATCGACCAGCGCGCGCGGCGTACGCCACCCCCAGCATCAAGCGCCACTCGTCGGGACGGTCCTGCACCGGGAACAAAGGGGGTGAGTAGCGCGCGGTATTGCGCCAGCTCATGCCGCCCAGGAATGAATCGTAGTGCCCATCTTCGAACGGCGACGTGCCGGGCAGCACCACATCCGCGCGGGCGCTGGTCTCGGTGAGATAGATATCGATGGCAAGCCGGAACTCGAGGCCGTCGATGGCGCGCGCCAGGCGGGCGCTGTCGGGATTGCTCGCCACCGGGTTGCCCGCGACCGAGATCAACGCGCGAATCTGGCCCGGACCGGGCTGCTCCATTTCTTCAGCCAGACACGCCGCCGGCAGCTGCCCCAACAGCTCTGGATAGCCCGAGACGCGCGATCGATAACGCCCGTAGGGCAGGGGCCCCGGCGTCCGCGCCGGCGAGGCAAACGGCTGCTCGGGAAACATGGCGCCACCGGGCGCATCGAGACTGCCGAGCGCCAGGTTCAGCGCGTCGATCAAAAAGCTGGTGAGCGTCCCAAAGCGCTGCAGGGTCGTGCCGACCCGGCCATACACCGCTGGCCGGCGCGCGGCCAGCAGCTGGTCTGCGAGCGCCACGATCGACTCGGCGGGCAAGCCGCTGCCGGAGGCGGCATCCGCCAGCGTGACCGGAGCACACGCGGCGCGCAGCGCTTCGAGCCCCTGCGCGGCGATGCTCGCCGGCGGCGTTCGCCCGGCCTGCCAGACCCGATTCAGCAGCGCGATCAAAAGCCAGGCGTCGCCGGCCGGGCGGATCGGCAGATGCAGGTCCGCCAGCGTTGCCGTTTCGGTTCGGCGCGGGTCGACGACGATGAAGCGACCGCCGCGGGCGCGCAGGGCACGCAGCTTGCCGCGAATGTCCGGCACCATCCACAGGCTGCCGTTCGACACCACAGGGTTCGCGCCCAGCATCAGCAGACAGTCGGTGCGCGCGATATCCGGCACGGCTACCGCCATGTCGTTGCCGTACATCAGCAGGCAGGCCAGCTGTTTCGGCAGCTGATCGACGCTGCCGGCGGTGACGATGTTGCGGGTACCGAGGGTCCGCGCCAGCACCCCGAAGCCGGTGCCGAGCCCGATGTTGTGCGCGGAGGGATTACCGAGGTACACGGCCACCGCATCATCACCGTGTCGGGCCCGAATGGCGCCAAGCTGCGCGCCGATGACATCGAACGCGGCTGGCCAGCTGGCCGGCCGCAAGCGGCCACCGGATCGGATGAGGGGCGTGCGCAAGCGGTCCGGGTCGGCATCCAGCGCCGCCAGCGCCGTACCCTTGGGGCAGACGTGTCCGCCAGAGAAGGTGTCGTCGGGATTGCCGCGAGCGCTTTCGATTTGCCGACCCGAGTGCCGAATCAGGAGACCGCAGCCGGCCTCACAGATCGGGCAGATCCGTTTGCTGAAGGTCACCACGCCGTTGTCCCACCCCATGCCCGCCGCCGAAGCTGCACGATAGCCGCTGCAGCGACAACGCGGGAGCCCTTCGAGTAGGCTCTGCAAGGTCGAACACCGCCATGACCGACTGCCGCCCGTATGACACCACCCGATGACCTGCTTGCCGCGCCGGCCGTGCGCGACCCGCACACCGTGCTGCGCCGCATGCGCGAACACGACCCGGTGTTCTGGAGCGCCCGGCACAAGGTGTACATCCTGACCGGCCACGCCGACGTGCTGCGGGTATTCCAGGATCGCACCATGTCCACGGCGCAGGGCATCGGCGCATTCCGACGCCGACTCGGCGCGCAGCACGCGGGTCTGCTGCATCACGCCATGGCGCTGCTGGACGGCTGGATGCTGTTCAACGACTCGCCAACCCACGAACGTCTGCGCGACCCGGTGCGCCGGGCATTCGCCCCCAGCGTGGTGGAGGGCCTGCGGACGCGCATCCAGGCCCATGTGCACACGCTTCTCGACCAACTCGACTCGCGCTGCGACCTGGTCGCCGATTTCGCCCAACCGCTCACCGCTCGGGTGATCTGCGATCTGCTGGGCGTGGACGTCTCCGAGCAGGGGTTCCTGCGCGAATGGACGCGCGACTTCGGACGTCTGATCTACGGCGCATCGTCGCGTGACGCCGCCTATCTGGACGCCGTGGCCCGCGCCGGTGATGCGTTCTTCGCGCGCTTCCGACCGCTGGTCGCGGCGCGACAGGATGATCCGGGCGACGATCTGCTGGGTCGACTGATTGAGGCCGCCAGGCGGGCAGCATGGACCGAGGCCGAACTGATCGGCGCATGCTCGATGCTGCTGTTCGCCGGTCAGGACACCACGTCGGCGCTGATTCCGTCGGCCCTGCTCGCACTGGCCTCGAGGCCGGAGCGGCTTGCGGCCCTGCGGACGGATCCGGCCCGGCTGCCCAGCGCCATCGAGGAATGCCTGCGCTTCGACGGGCCGGCAAAAACCTTTATCCGCGTGCCCACTGCGCCTCTCGAGCTCGGCGGCCACCCAGTCGCAGCCGGCCAGCATCTCTGGCTTTCCATACTTGGCGCCAATCGAGACCCTGCCGTATTCGCGGCGCCCGATGAACTTCGCATCGATCGCAACCCGAATCCACACATCGCGTTCGGAGCGGGCGTGCACTTTTGCCTGGGTTCCGCACTCGCCCGAGCCGAGGCGGAGATCGCGATCGGCGCTGTACTCGCCCGGTTTCCGCGGTTTCGGCTGTTGCCCGGCGAACTCAACTGGAGCCCGACCGTGGTGGATCGATCGCTGCTCGCGCTGCCGGTGGCTCTGACATGAGGCTGCTCACGCCCGCCGTGCTGGCGCTCGCGGCGACGCTAAAGGCGCGCGGCGAGACGGTGGCGGTGGCCGAGTCGTCGACCGGCGGACTGATCGCGGCATCCCTGTTGGCCGTGCCCGGGGCATCGGCCTACTTCCTCGCCGGCAGCGTGGTCTACACCCTGGCCTCCAGACGCCTGCTGCTTGGGCTGACGGCCGCCGATGTTGCCGGGCTCGAGCCGCTGTCCGAGCCCATGGTGCGGGTGTTCGCAGAGCGCGTGCGCGAGCAGTTCGGTGCTACGTGGGGCATCGCGGAGCTCGGCGCGGCCGGGCCGGCGGGGGCCCGCTACGGTCATCCGCCCGGTACCAGCGTGATCGCCGTGGTGGGGACAGCAGCAGATGTGCATGATCGCGCCATCACCGTTGTCACCGGCAGCGACGACCGCGAAGCTAACATGTGGCGCTTCACGGCCCACGCCGTCGACCTGTTCGCTGCCGCATTGCACGCTTGAAGGGGCCCAGTGGCGGCCCGACGAGCTCCGGCGGCAGCCACTGAGCACCCGCCAGCGCCCATTTTTCAGCGTTCTGTTAAGGCTATTTTGATGGCCTTTTCATCTCGGGTTGAGCAACAATTCAGTTACATCTGTAACAAGGTATTTCGTCCATGACCGCAGACATGACGGCAGACACGACCGTATCTCGCTGGCGCCCGGCGCTTCGCCCGAGCACCGCCTCACTGATCCTGCGCGGCACGCTCGCTGCAACGCTCTTCGCCGGTAGCGCGCTGGCGCGCGCCGAGGCCGCAGCGGCCGAATCGGAAACCGGCTCGATCACCGAGGAAACCATCAGCACCGATGTTCCGGCGGAGGCTGCCGCAGCCGCCAGCGCCGGCATCGTCGAGGAAGTGGTCGTGACCGGTTCACGGCTGTCGCGCGACACCTACACCAGCGTCTCGCCCCTGCAGGTGATCACCGCAGAGGCTGCACGAGAAGTCGGCATCATCGATGCCGCTAGCGTGCTGCAGAACGCCCCGGCATCGCGCGGCCAGCAGATCGACCTGACCTTCGGCGGCTTCGTGCTGGACAACGGCCCAGGCGCCTCGACGGTTGACCTACGCGGCCTAGGCGCCGAGCGCACGCTGGTGCTGCTGAATGGTCGCCGACTGGCGCCGGCGGGGG
>CAZVMA010000045.1:0-1776 GCA_964628545.1 uncultured Pseudomonadales bacterium
CAAGGCGGATCTTGGAAGCCCCTCGGCGGTGATCTCGTTTAGACTCGATTGCGCCCGAGCTCAGCCCACAGCACCAGACTCTACGCACTGGGGTGAGATGCCGCGTCGGGCGCCGTCCGCCCAGGAGTGTCATCGATGTCGCGCGTCTTTCTTCGGCTGCCCTTGGCCGCCGCGTTTGCGTGCTGTTGGCTGACCTGTACCGCCTATGCCGCGGGCGCGGGCCTGGGCCCCGGGCCAGGCGCCGCTGACGTCGTCGCCACCCCGTCATTACGGCCCAGCATCGGCCTGGTGCTGGCCGGCGGCGGCGCCAAGGGTGGCGCCCATATCGGGGTGCTGAAAGTGCTGGAAGAGATGCGCGTGCCGATCGACTGCATCGCCGGCACCAGCATGGGTGCGCTTGTGGGCGGCGGCTACGCGTCCGGCATCCCGTCTGATGAGCTGGAACGGTTCATCGTCGGCATCGACTGGAAGAAGGTGGTTGGCGGAGCCGGTCAACGCGACCTGCAGGCCATCGAACAGAAGCGTGCCGGGGCCACCTACAGCAACGATATCGAAATGGGCCTACGCAACAGGCAGGCCATATTGCCGGCCGGTATTCTCAACACCAGCAACATCGAGGACCTGCTGCGCAGCTATGTGGCGGCCTCACGCCTCCAAGCCGACTTCGACCAGCTGCCCATTCCCTACCGTGCCGTCGCGACCGATATGGTCAGCGGCACCATGGTGGTGCTGAAGGACGGCGATCTGGCCACGGCCATGCGCGCCAGCATGGCGATTCCTGGCGCCTTTGCGCCTGTCACCACCGAGGAGCACGTTCTTGCGGACGGCGGCATGGTGCGAAACATTCCGGTGGACGTAGCGCGCAACCTGTGCGCAGACGTGGTGATCGTCGTCAATCTGGTGGAAGAGGAACGCAGCCCAGAGACGCTGCAGACGGCCGCTCAACTGCTTTTGCGCAGCACCGCGGTGGGCATCATCGCCAACGAGAATCTGCAGCTAGAGAGCCTGACGGACCGTGACATCCGGATCGACGTGATCATGGGCGACATCACCACGACAGATTTCGAGCGCGTCCCCGAGACGATTCCGCTGGGAGAAAACGCCGCGCGCGAGATGGCGGCGAAGCTGGCGCCCCTCGCCGTCTCGCCGGCCGAGTACAGCGCCTGGCGCGCTGGCGTTACCGCTGGACAGAACATTGAGACGCGCCTGGCGGAGGTGCAGTACAAGGGCCTCACGCGCGTCAATCCCAAGTACCTCGAAGGACGCGCCCAGGTGCGGCCGGGCGACACGGTCGACACCGCCACCATCAGCGCGGAAGCGCAACGCATGTCTGCGCTGCAGGAATTCGAGTCCGTCGAGTACCGGCTGACCGGAGATCCGGACAGCCCCACGCTGGAATGGTGGCCGCGAGAAAAATCCTATGGGCCGAATTATCTCCGGTTCGACCTGGGGCTGTACGGGTCCGAAGACGGGGACGCCGGCTTCGTGGTTTACGCCAAGCACACGCGAACCTGGCTCAACTCGCTGGGCGCCGAATGGCGCAATGAGATTCAGCTCGGCTACTCAAGCAACCTCTCGACCAGCCTTTATCAGCCGCTCGACGTAAGCCAGCGGTTCTTTGTTGAACCCAGCCTGAGCTTGACGCGCTCCCGCCAGGACGTGTTCTTCGGTAACGAGCGGCTGGCGACCGCCGAGCTGACCGACCGGGGCGGCGCAATTGACATCGGCGCCAATCTGGGCGCCCTCTTCCCGGGGATGGAGGTGCTGCGGTGGTTC
>CAZVMA010000045.1:1786-4115 GCA_964628545.1 uncultured Pseudomonadales bacterium
AACGCCATCCAACCTTGGAGCGTGGTGTGATTGTGGGCGCCAACGCGCAGGTGCGCCTTGGCTATCTGTACACCCTGCGCGATTCCAGCGTAGAAACGGGCGCGCCGATTCTGCCGGAAGACGAGCGCAGCGACGCCGGCCTGACCATGTCAGCCACCTTCGACAGTCGCGATACGCAATTCAACCCGACCCGCGGTATCGCCGCGGCGATGGAGTATTCCCACATCAAAGAGGCGCTTGGCGCCGATCTCAACTGGGATCGACTGGAACTGGGTGTCGGCATGGCCGTGCCCGTGCGCAATGACGTCGTCTGGATGACGCTGGCCGGTGGCACGTCTCTCGACAGCGAGATACCCGCGGATCGGTATTTCCTGCTGGGTGGCCCGGGCAGCTTTCCGGGTTTCGAGCTAGGCGAGCTGCGCCTCACCGACTACTGGACGGCCAGCGGCAGCTACCTGTGGAAGTTCAAGGACCTCGTGTCGATCCGCGGGCAAGCGCTGTACGCCGGTGTCCGGCTGGAAGCCGGGCAGGCGATCGGGCGCCTCGAACAACTGGTCTCACCCGCTTTCGACGACGAGGAAATGATTTACGGCGGCTCGGTGTACATCACCGGACGGACGCAGGCGGGCCCCCTGACCTTAGGTCTAGGCATGACCAGCGCCAGCTCCTGGAGTCTGTGGCTCGCAGTCGGTCGGCCCATTGGCAACGGTACGATCCTCGAGAGAGGTATCTTCCGTTAATGCAGGCAAGCGACCCTTTGCGAGCGAGTGTGTCGATGCCTCGCGACGAGAAGTACCAGGGCTCCGAGCCCAGTCAGCACGAAACCGGTCGGCCCCGGCACCGCCAAGACCTCAAGCCGGAGTGTATTCCCGCTTTGGGAGACCGAGGCAAAGCCCGCGAAAGTGCCGGTAATACTGAACTGTGTCGGTGAAAATCCGCTGATGCCCCCGGTGGCCGTGAAGAACGGCAGCGTGTACGACAACGACGGTCCGTAGCCGGCGGGCGTGCCCGCGACGCGACCGTCGTAACCGAACACGGTGAGGGTGATGGCGCCGTTTCCATAGGCGGAAAAATCGACGGCGCCGGCCGTCTGCCAGGTGGTCCAGCCGATACCACCCCCAGCGGTCATGCTGTTAACGCCAAAACTCCACTGGGTGTTCGGCAGCGGGGTTGTCGCAAACGCGGATGTCGCGACAAGCGTGATGGTCGATCGCGAGGTCACGCCGTAGTCGACGAGGGTACGACCTTCCTGCATCAACTGCCCGCCAAAGTAGAGATACTGGCTTTCGGGCGGAATCAGCGAGAAGTCTTGCGTTTTTTGCTGCACGTTCTCGATGGTGTCGCTGGGTTCAACGTCGAGCGTCAACGTTGAATATGTCGGGTCCTGCACGTAGAGCGGCACTGCGTGGGAGGCTTGCGCCATGAACACCGAAACGCGCAGCAGCAGTCGCCCTGCGAACGCAGCCGGCGCGACCGCGCGTGCTTTTGCCGGCGTATACCCTGTTGTCTGCAAGCTCAACTGAATGTCCTTGGGGGCTCATTGTTCAACGAACTCACCTGGCGGTATCCCCGGCGCGTGTGCGAACGGGCCTAGTTGTCAAATTCCATCAACTATCTTATCAATCCGGCGACTCGCAGGCCACCTCCGCATGGTCGAGGCGAGGAAACTCCGAGCGTTGACCCTGCGCACGCACGCCGATGCGCCGCGGCGGTGTGATAACGTCCGGCTCATTGCCGACACACTCGAGCAGGACACGGTCCGACCATGGCTGGCTTCCTGGACAAAGAACGCATCATCGCTGCGCCCGGGTTCAACCGTTGGCTGGTGCCGCCCGCGGCCCTCAGCATCCACTTATGCATCGGCATGGCCTACGGCTTCTCGGTGTTCTGGAAGCCGCTGCAGAACGCTCTGGTGGGCGCAGACGGCGCACCGCTAGCGGCCTGCGCAACGGGCGCCACCACTTTAGGCGAGAAACTCGCGGGCTCGATCCGGGCGCTCACGGCCACCGACTGCAACTGGACGCAGTTCGACCTGGGCTGGATGTACACGCTCTTCTTCGTGGTGCTGGGCTGCTCGGCCGCCGTATGGGGTGCGTGGATCGAGCGTGCCGGTCCGCGCAAGGTCGGCATGGCGTCGATGCTGTGCTGGTGCGGCGGCCTGCTGATTTCAGCCTACGGTATCTACGTGCACCAGCTGTGGTTGATGTGGCTGGGCTCGGGGTTAATCGGCGGCATCGGGCTGGGGCTCGGCTACATCTCGCCCGTATCCACCCTGATCAAGTGGTTTCCCGACCGGCGCGGCATGGCGACCGGCATGGCCATCATGGGC
>CAZVMA010000045.1:4125-12341 GCA_964628545.1 uncultured Pseudomonadales bacterium
ATTCGGCGGCGGCGCGATGATCGGCTCGCCCTTTGCCACGGTGCTGATGACGCCGTTCGCGAGCCCAGGCGAGGCCGGGGCGTGGCAGACCTTCGTGGTGCTCGCGTTGATCTACGCCGCGTTCATGTCGTTCGGCGCGCTGCTCTACCGCGTGCCTCCGACCGGCTGGCGCCCGGAAGGCTGGAGCCCGGCGCCAAAGTCCGGCGGCATGATCGCCACCGGACACGTGCACCTGCGCAATGCGCACAAAACCCCGCAGTTCTGGCTGCTGTGGATCGTGCTGTGCATGAACGTCTCAGCCGGAATCGGCATCATCGGGGCAGCCGCGCCAATGATGCAGGAGACGTTCGGCGGCGCCCTGATCGATCGCCCGGAACTCGACTGGGCTGACATTCGCTCGGACGAGGTGCTGCGCAACGCGACGGCGGCGATCGCCGCGAGCTTTGTCGGGCTGATCTCGCTGTTCAACATCTTCGGCCGCATCGCCTGGGCCTCGTCCTCCGACGCGCTTGGCCGCAAGCAGACCTACGTTGTGTTCTTTGTTTTCGGCGCTGCGCTGTACGTGCTGTCCTCGTATGGGGCGGACTGGAAATCGCTCGCCCTGCTGGTTGGCGCCTTCTGCATCATCGCCTCCATGTACGGCGGCGGCTTCGCCACGATTCCCGCCTATCTGGCGGACATGTTCGGCACGCAATTCGTGGGCGCGATCCACGGCCGCCTGCTGACCGCATGGTCTACGGCCGGGATCCTGGGGCCGGTGGTGGTGAACTACATGCACGACGTCCGGGTTGAAGCGCAGGTGCCCTTCGACCAGGTCTACGGCCCCATTTTCTTATCTCTAGCCGGCATGCTGCTGGTGGGCCTGGCCGCCAACCTGCTGGTGCGGCCGGTGGCGGCGAAATGGTTCATGACGGAGCAGGATCTGGCGGCGGAAACGCGGCTCGCGCACACAGCTGCGGCTGCTGCCGATCATTCCGTCTTAGGCGCCACGGGCGGCCTGTCCATCGGGGCGGTCATTGCATGGGCGGTGATCGGCATCCCGCTCGCGTGGGGCGTCTGGATCACTGTGATCAAGGCGCTGCCGCTGTTCGGGTGAGCACGGAAGGGGCGCTCACGCGGGCCGTTTTCTGCGCGTTACGAGTGTCGCTACCAGAGCCATCAACGCTACGGCAAAAACATGCGGCGCCTGAACCGAGAGAGCATTGTCAGAACGAACCGCAACAGCGTAGTACAACGTCACCTGTGCACCCGAAAGCTGGAAGCCGACACCCGGGTGATAAAGCAACGCGACGTCACCCGCCACGACCTCGGACCCGGACCAGTAGAAATGGCGACCGTTTGTTGATGAACTCACTACGTGTGGTCAAACCACCCGACTGCTGGCCGTTCACATCCCAGTTGCGCAACCAGATGAGATTAGTGGCGTTGTCCCTGACCGTACCATCGCCCAGATCGATCAGCGCTGCATTCGATATACCGGGCATGAGCAGCAGCATGGTCACGAAAACGAGGCGATCAGCGTGTTCATTGTGAGTTGCTCGGGTTTGGTTCACCGCGGAAGTGGGCCGTAATCACGATCAAACAAGCGGGCCGACTCTGAACGAACCAGTCGGGAAAGTGTCAACCGCCGATGATCTCGTTCAGTCCGTCGATGACATGCGCGAGTTCAGCCTGGCCAAGGCTGCCGATCTTCCTGCCGATTCGTTCGGTGGACAGCGTCCGAATCTGACTGATCTTCACCCACGACCGTTTTGGCAGCCCGGTCGCCAGAACCTCGTGCGTGAGCGGAAAACCCGCCTTCGGCTCCTGGCTCGTAAGGGCCATCGCGATCACCGTGCCGGAGCGCTCGTTGAATACTTCAGGACTCAGGATGAGTACCGGACGCTGACCGGTTTGTTCGCGCCCTGTGGCAGGATGCAGATCGGCCCAACGAATTTAAGCTCTCAATATTTTGGCCATGCGTCCAGTTCCTCGGACAAGCCTTGATCACCGATGGCCCTCTCATAGTCGGGGTCGAGCTTGGCGCACTCCTCGGCGAGGCGTCTACGCTCCAGCCGCTCTAACTTCTCGAGAACAGCCTCCTGGATGGCGCGACTGCGATTGCTGAATACGTTGCGCCTGACCAACGCATCCACCCGCGCCAGGATGCCCTCTTCAATCGAGATCGCTACTTTTATCTGGCTCATCGTATTGGCGCCCAAAGGTATGACGAAAACCATGCTCTTCGCTTTGACGCGACCACGAGGCGTGATTGCCGGCCGTGGTTGACAGCGTTTGACGATACCCGCGCCGCCTACACGAGCGCCGGCACCGGCGGCGCCTGCTCCGGCGCGTAGTACGGCCTGCTGCCGCTGATGGTGACGCGCCGCAGCACACGCCGGTGCGGGTAATAGTCGCTGGCGGCATAGTGCTGCACCGCGCGATTGTCCCAGAACGCCAGCGCCCCTTCCGTCCATTTGAACCGGCAGATGTACTCCGGTCGATGGTGCTGCTGCAGCAGTTCGGCCACCAGGGCCAGAGATCGCTCTGCGCCCAGCGGCTCGCCCGTCGCGCTTGCGGCCAGAGAGTCGTGGCGCAGGAAGGCGCTGTTGAAGAAGAGCGCGGTCTTGCCCGTTTCCGGGTGCGTCCGAAACAGCGGGTGCCGAACACCGAACGGAATCTTCTGCTTCAGCTCGGAAAGCAGCGCCGAGCCGAAAACCTGCGCGGCGTTGCCGAGAAACAGTCGATAGTCGTTGGTGCCGACCACGCCTTCCAGCTGCTGGACGAGATCTTGCGGCAGCCCGAGGAAGGCCGCGTGACTGTCCGCGAACAGCGTATCGCCCCCGTAGGGCGGCAGATGTACGCACTGGGCCACGGAGCCGAGCGAGGGCCGCTCCATCCAGGTGACATCCGTGTGCCAGCTGTTCTCTGTGCCCGGAAAGTTCTGGTCATGGATGATCTGCGCGATGTAGGGATTTTCGCCCGGCGTGGCGAACGGAAACGCGTCCAGATTGCCGAAGCGTCTGGCGAAGGCGACCTGCTCGTCCTCGGTCAGGTGCTGATTCCGGAAAAAGATGACCTTCCGCTCCAGCAGCACCTCGCGCAGAAACGCGTAAAACGCTTCGTCGTCGTGCTCTCTCAAGGTGACGCCGTGAATCACCGAACCCAGCGTCAGCCCGATGTGCTCGAAGGTCGCCCCGAACGTTGCGCCGCGCGCTTCGACCGCCGGGCTGAGCGGGCGATTGCCCATGCGGGCATATTCCCGGGCAACACCCAGGGGCACGCGGTTGTGGCGCGGAAAGCGCTCGTCCTCGGTCTTCGGCATGAAGCCTGCCGCGCGAGCCGCGCTGCGCGCCGCGGCAAGGCGATCGGCCAGATCAATCGCGGTCGCGTTGTACGCGGCCTGTTCGGCGTCGGACAGTGCTGCAAAGGTCATGACCGGCTTCCTCCCCCAAACGATTCATTCCCCGGATACAGCGGCACGCGGGCCCGCATGAGGAACCCGCACGCATCACGAATCCGCAGCGTTACACTCTGCAGGCGCATTGGCAATGAAGGGCTCAACATGCGGGTTCTGGTTACGGGCGGAAATCGCTACATCGGCCTCGAGCTGGTACGAACCCTCGCCGCAGCGGGGCACGCGGTGACGGTGATCAACAGCCATGAGGTTGCGCTTCCCGAGGGCGTGCAGCGCATTCACGCCGACCGACGCGTGCCCGGCGCGTTCGAAGCGGCCCTGACCCCGCATCGAGACGCCTTTGACGCTGTGTTCGACAACACGGCATTCGTGCCGGCCGACATCCTGCCCATGCTGCAGCTGTTCCGCGGCCGGGTGCGCCACTACGTGTTTACCAGCTCGCAGGCCGTGTACCGACGCAGCTTCGTGCAGCCGCTGCGCGAGTCGTTTCGACGCCATGCGCCAGACGACACCGATCCGCGCAAGGCCTATGGCGTCGGCAAGGTGCAGTGCGAGGATCTGCTGCTCGAGGCATGGCAGCACGACGGCTTTCCGGCCACCTGGCTGCGGGTTGGGCACACCATGGGGCCGCGCAGTCCACAGCCGACACGCGACCCGTTCTTTTTTGCGCGGCTGGAAGCCGGGCGGCCGATCCTGATTCCCGGCGACGGCTTTGCCGCCCTGTCACTGGTGCATATCGCCGACGTCGCGCGGCTGATGGCCGCGCTGCTCGGCAATCCGCGCGTTGCCGGCGAGGGCTACAACGTGGCGGGCTCCGAATGCGCGAGCCTGGTCGGCGTGATCGAGCTCTTGGGGCGCGCGATCGGTGTGCAGCCACGCATCGTGCACGTGCCGCAGACCGTGGCGCGCCACCATCGTCCACCGCTCGTGCATTGGGGCGAAGCCACCACCGGCACCGCGATTCTGTCGATCGAGAAGGCGCTGGCCGACATCGATTGGCGCCCGCAGTTCGGCATCGAGGCGGGGTATCGCGACGCCTGGGCCTGGTGGGACACCGAGGGGCGCGGACGCTACACATTCGACTACACCGCCGAGGATGCGCTGCTCGCGGCGCTTGCATGACCCCACCCGCCCGCGGTACACCACCGGCCGACTTCAACCGGGAGAGCGACTGTGCCCATCAATCCGAATGCCGTTGGCGCGCGCGGTAATCCGAGCCGCCGCAAGTGGACCTCGAAGGACGCCCTGCTGTACGCGGTCGGCGTCGGCGCCGGCACCAACGAACTGCAGTTCACCACCGAAAATACCAAGGACACCGCGCAGCGGGTGCTACCTACCTTCGCCGTGATCATTGGCGGCGGCGGTATCCCCATGGACAAGATCGGCTCGTTCAACCCATTCCTGATGGTGCATGGCGAACAAGGCATCGAGCTGATGGACGAGATTCCGCCCGATGGCGAGATCGAAAGCACCGGAGAATGCACCGCGATCTGGGACAAGGGCTCGGCCGCCGTGCTCGAGTTCGAGTCGACCAGCATCAACGTGGCCACCGGCAAGCCGCTGCTGAAAACGCGCACGATGCTGTTCTGCCGCGGCGAGGGCGGCTTTGGCGGCGAGCGCGGCCCGTCCGAGCGCGTTGAGTTTCCGAACCGCGCCCCAGACCACCAGGTGACCTATCAGACCCGGGAAGATCAGGCGCTGACCTACCGACTGTCGGGCGACCGAAATCCGCTGCATTCGGACCCATCCTTCGCGGCGGCGGGCGGCTTTGCCAAGCCCATCCTGCACGGCCTGTGCACCTGGGGCTTCACCGGGCGCGCGCTGCTGCACACCCTGTGCGGCAGCGATCCGAAGCGGTTCCGCGCGATGAACAGCCGGTTCTCGAAGCCGGTGATTCCCGGCGATGCGCTGACGATCTCCATGTGGGTCGACGGCCACACCGCCTTGTTCCGCACCACCAACCAGAACGGCGACGTGGTGATCGATCAGGGCACCTTCCGCTTCGAGTGACGGGGCACGGGCACGCTACTGGCCCGATCCAGCGCTTTGCCCCGCCGGGCGTCTAGCCGGACCCGGCGTTTAGCCGGACCGGTATTGGCGAACGCGCAGCGCCTGCGCCGGCTGGCCAAAGCTGTCGGCGCGGGCATCGGCCCAGAAGGTCTGGAAGACGGGTTGGCGATACACGCCCTCCAGCAGCTCGCCGGGGCGCACCCACTTGTACAGACCGGCCAGCGAGCGCACCTGTTTCGACGTACCGCGCTGAATGATGTGCTCGGGCGCCAGCTCCAACGGGTGCGACAGCCCAGCTGCGCCCACCAGATCGCGCAGCGACTCCAGCGTCGATCGGTGGAAGTTGACCACCCGCTCTGCCTTGTCCGGCACCACCAGCGCGCGCATGCGCAGCGGATCCTGAGTGGCGACACCGGTTGGACAATGCCCGGTGTGGCAGGTTTGCGCCTGCAAACAACCCAGCGCAAACATGAACCCTCGCGCCGAATTGCAAAAATCAGCGCCGAGGGCCATGGTGCGCGCCACGTCGAACGCGCTGATGATCTTGCCGCTTGCGCCGATACGCACCCGATCGCGCAGGTTCGTGCCCACCAGCGAGTTGTGCACCAGCATCAGCCCCTCGCGCAGCGGTGTACCGACATGATCGGTAAACTCGATGGGGGCCGCGCCCGTGCCGCCTTCTGCGCCGTCCACGACCACGAAGTCCGGGTGCTCGCCGGTTTCGACCATGGCTTTGACGATGCCGAACCACTCCCAGGGATGGCCAATCGCGAGCTTGATGCCAACCGGTTTGCCGCCCGACAGCGACCGAAGGGTCGCCACGAAACCCATCAATTCGAGCGGCGTCGAGAAGGCCGAGTGGCGCGCGGGGGAGACGCAGTCGACGCCGAGCGGTACGCCCCGGGCCGCGGCAATCTCCGGCGTCACCTTCGCCGCCGGCAATACACCGCCGTGACCGGGCTTGGCGCCTTGTGAGAGCTTGATTTCGATCATCTTCACCTGATCGCTGGCGGCGTTGACGCGGAATTTCTCGGGGTCGAAGCGGCCCTCGGCATCCCGGCAACCGAAGTAGCCGCTGCCGATTTCCCAGACCAGATCGCCGCCCGGTTCGCGATGCCAGCGCGAGATCGAGCCCTCGCCCGTATCGTGAAAAAACCCACCGCGCCGGGCGCCTTCATTCAGCGCGAGGATCGCGTTGCGGGACAACGAGCCGAAGCTCATCGCGGAAATATTGAATACGCTGGCGGAGTACGGGCGATCGCAGGTGCGGGTGCCGATATCCAAGCGAAAATCGTGGTGCGGAATGTCGACTGGCGCCACCGAGTGGTTGATCCACTCGTACTTCGACTTGTAGACGTCGAGCTGGGTGCCAAAGGGTCGCTTGTCGACCTCGTTCTTGGAACGCTGATAGGCGAGCGAACGCGCCGACCGGGAGAACGGCGTCTCTTCGATGTCGGATTCGATGAAGTACTGGCGAATTTCGGGCCGGATCTTCTCGAGCAGGAAACGCAGGTGCCCGATCACCGGATAGTTGCGCCGAATCGCATGCTGCGCCTGGAAAAAATCCCACAGCCCGACAAGGGCCAGCACCGCAAACACCACACCCAGCACGTCGAACCAGGGGAGATACATGCCCGCGGCGCCGAACAACACGGCCAGCAGGGCGGACCCAAACCACGCCCAGTAGCGACGCGGCAGCAGGCTGTCGATGTGTTGCAGGGAAGGCTTGCTCATGGCTGCGCCTCCGAGCGCGTTACGCGGACCAGGTGGGAAACCGCGGGAAACACTACCACAGCGGAAGCGGGTTAAACTCCGGTCGGGCAACGCATTCCGGCTGGCTGCGAGGAGGACGACGCGATGACGGCGACGATGAAAGCCGCGGTACTGCACGACGTGCGCGACCTGCGCGTGATGGATACGCCCGCCCCGAGCGCGGGCACGGACGGCGTGCTGGTGCGCGTGCGTACGGTGGGCATCTGCGGCACCGATCTGCACACCTACAAGCTCGGCCTGTTTCGCGAGATGTCGCTGCCGGTGGCGGGCGGGGCTCTGTTCGGGCACGAATTTTCCGGTGATATCGCGGCCATCGGGCCACAGGCGCAGGCCGACGGCTTCGCCGTCGGTGACCGGGTTACCGGCATCGCCCTCGGGGCCTATGCCGAGTACTGCCGCGTCGGCGGGCAGTTCGGCAGCAAACCCATGATGGTGAAGCTGCCAGACGCCGTGTCCTACGAGGAAGCGGCCACCATCGAGCCTCTGGTGGTCTCGCTCACCGCCGTCGAACGGGCCAACCCGCAACCCGGCGAGCGGGTGCTGGTAATCGGCGCCGGCATGATCGGGCTCGGCTGCGTGCAGGTACTGGCCGCGCTGTATCCCCGCTGCGAAGTCATCGTCTGCGATGTCTCAGACAAGCGGCTCGACATGGCGCGACAGTTCGGCGCCGGGCGGCCCGTGAATGGCCGCAGCGACAATCTGGTCGCGGTCATGAAGCAGGCCTACGGCGAATCGAGCGTCATCTACAACGCCACCACCAGCGGCCAGCTGGACGTGGTGCTGGAGTGTGCGGGGCTGCCGCTGACCCTGAACCAGGCGCTGGAGCTGGCTCGCCCCGGCACCGGCCGGGTGGTGGGCGTGGCGCTGTACGAAGAGCGGCCGCAGGTCGACTTCAATCAGGTGGTAACCAAGAACCTGCGCATCGCCGGCACGCTGGGGTACGGCGCCGCCGACGTGGAGCGGGCTCTGGCGCTGATCGCCGAGGGCCGCGTCGACCGCAAGCCGCTGATCACGCACCGATATCCGCTGGCCCACG
>CAZVMA010000046.1:0-1101 GCA_964628545.1 uncultured Pseudomonadales bacterium
CAAGTTGCTCGACCAAGCTGCTCGGCCAGGTTGTTCGACCAAGGGGCAAGAAGGGGAAGAGGGTGAATACGAGACTTGATCACGGAGCAGGGCAGGCCAATCGGAACGGCGCGGGATCGGGCGTGAAGCCCGGCGAGGCGCGCTGCCCGGGCTTGACCGTGCAGGATGTGCTGGCCAACGACAGCCGCGCGGTGCCGCAGTACCTGCTCGATCAGAGCTATGAGTTTTTGGGCGACGAGAACATTCCGGTGGAGCGCTATATCGCGCCGGAGTTCCTGCAGCGCGAGTTCGAGCACATGTGGACGCGGACGTGGCAATGGGCCTGCCGCGAGGAACATCTGCCGGAGCCCGGCGACTATCTGGTGTACGACATCGGTCCGTTGTCCGTGATCGTGGTGCGCACCGAGACGATGGCGATCAAGGCCTATCGCAACGCGTGCATGCATCGCGGCACCAAACTGAAGCCGTCGTTCAGCGATGGCCATGGCGCGGCGATCACCTGCCCCTATCACGGTTGGACGTGGAACCTCGACGGCACGCTCAAGCACTTTCCGTGCGAGTGGGACTTTCCGCACGTCGATCCGTCTCGGCATGGCCTTGGCGAGGTGCGCGTCGGTCTCTGGGGCGGCTTTGTGTTCATCAATCTCGATCCGCAGGCCATCGCGCTGGAAGATTATCTGGCGCCGCTGCCGTCTCATCTTTCGGGTGATGTCTTTGCCAACCGCTATGTGGCAGCGCACGTGCAAAAGGAGCTCAACTGCAACTGGAAGATTGCGTCCGAGGCCTTTCTCGAGGCCTATCACGTCATGGAAACGCACCCGCAGCTGATGCGCACCAACGGCGACGCCAACACCCAGTACGACTGCTACGGCGAACATGTTAGCCGTCTGATCAACGTGGCGGGGTCACCCAGCGCCTTCCTGACGGAGCCTGTTTCGGAGCAGGAAATCCTCGACAGTTTCCTGATGGGCGACCGCAGCGATGCCGATGCCCGGCTGCTGGTGCCCGAAGGCGAGACCGCCCGTCGGGTGATGGCCCAGCACCTGCGCGACGCGGTTGCCCAGGTGGGCGGCCCGGATCTGTCTGCGGTTTGCGACAGCG
>CAZVMA010000046.1:1111-12317 GCA_964628545.1 uncultured Pseudomonadales bacterium
GACTCGATCGCGTATTTCGTGTTCCCGAATCAGCAGTTCTTCTCGGGTGTCGCTTTCCCGATCGTGTACCGTTTCCGGCCGGACGGCATGCGCCACGACAAATCCATATTCGACCTGCTGATCCTGAAAAATCGCCCGAACGACGGCACGCCCTGGCAGACCGCGCGCCCCTGGCGGGTGCGCTCGGAGGAGTCGTTTGCCGTGGTGCCCGGGCTCGATCCCTATGTGGCCGATATCTATGACCAAGACACCGGCAACATGGAGGCGGCTCAGCAAGGCGCCCACAGTCTGGCGCGCGGCAGCGTCACGCTGGCGAACTACCAGGAAATCCGCATTCGGCACATGCATCGTACGCTGATGCGCTATCTGGATGGGGTCGTGGGCGCGATGCCCGCAGCAAGGGGATAACGGACCATGGCTAATGTATTGATTACCGGCGCCGCGCGCGGGTTGGGGTTCGAGCTGGCGCGACAATTCGCGGGGGCCGGACATCGCGTCTACGCGACCTGCCGTGCGCCGGAGCGGGCCGATCGGCTGCAGGCGGCGGCGCGCGAGACCAACGGCGCGCTCACGGTGCATGCCATGGATGTGGGCGACACCGCCTCGGTTCGGGCGTGTCGGGACGCGATTGGCGCAACCCCCATCGATATCCTGATCAACAACGCGGGGGTTTGGGGCGGCCTCGAGACCCAGGTGTTCGCGAACATGGATTACGACAACTGGGCCCACGAGATGAACATCATGACGATGGGCCCGTTTCGCGTGCTGCAGGCGTTCATGCCGAACGTGCTGGCGTCTGCAGACAAGAAGATCGTCACCATGACCAGCCAAGTGGGTGCGCACAGTTACACCAAGATCGTGGGCTACTCGTACGCCGCCGCGAAGGCTGGGCTGAACCGTCTGATTACGGCGCTTGCCCATGAATTTGCTGATCAGGGCGTCACCATGGTGCTCGTGCATCCAGGCTGGATACGCACGGAGATGGCGGGACCGGTGGCCGATCTGGATCCACCCGACGCGGCCGCGATGAACATCGCCCTGATCAATCGCCTGACCCGGGCCGACAACGGCAAGTTCCTGAAGTGGACCGGCGAGGTCCACGACTGGTAATTCCGGCTCAGCGCCGGTACCAGCGCTCCATACAGTGCCGAGTGGTCGCCGCAGCCCGTTCGGCGGCGGTGTCCACATCCCGCAGGCGATGGGCATCGGACAGCAGCTCAATGCCGAAGGTGCCGTCGTAGCCCGTGGCCGCGATGGCGCCAAGGAATGCCTCGATGTCGAACGCGCCCTCGCCGCACAGCTCGCGACAGCAGATGGTCTCCTCGAAAAAACTGCGCACCGGGGTTGCCGGGCCGTCGTTCAGCTCGACATGGGTGATCATCTGGGGCGTCAGGCGCGCAATTGAGGCGAAATCGACCTGTCCACGCGTCATGTGCCAGATGTCGATGACCAGGCCGCCGTTAGCCCGCCCCGCGTGCCGGACTACGTCGACGCCCTGCTCGAGGGTGGCCAGGGTGGCGACAGGCAGCAGCTCGATGCCTACGCGCGTGCCCACCGCCGCCGCCTCATCGCAGAGCGCGGCAAAAGCGTCGCCGATGGCCGCCATTGGCCAGGGTGATCCGGTCAGGTCGCTGCCCACCTTGATGTGTCGTGCGCCGAGTGCGCCGGCAAGCTCGAGCATGCGGCGACGCGCCAGGTCGGAGGCGATGCGACGCTCGTCGGTCAGGAACCAGTCGAGCAGCACCTCGATCTCGACCACGTTCAGTCCATTGTCGTCGAGAATCGCGCGCACCTCGGCCGGAGTTGTGTGCGTCAGGATGTGGTCGAGGTCCGTGAGCTCAAAGCCGAAGCCGTTGAACCCGGCGCGCCCGGCCGCCTCAGCCCGCGCTCGGAAGGGCAGGGGACTGACGACCAGGCCTTCGAGCGGCTTGATGTTGCCCGCCAGGGTGAAGTAGCTCGCGATCAGGGTGGGCGCTTTTGGTTCGCGGGGAGTGGCGGCAGCGATGGATGTGTTCACGGGAGCAGCCCTGCAGCAGTCGGTTCCGCGGGCAGTATGCTGCGCCCGGCGGTCGGCTGGAAAGACTGCGTACCAGGCGCCTCGACATTCCGTCCGGTGGCGCGGAAGATCAAGGCCGGGCACGGTTTCGGCCGTTTTCGTCAGCACCCCTCGGGAGCCTCTATGACAGCAGCTGATCAAGCCCCCGCGGCATTGCCGGACGCCTGGTTCGAGCGAATCGATGCGGGTGACGACGCGCAGTTCTACAGCCTGCCGCGCCTGGTCACGCATATCGACGACGCCACCATCGCCATGCTGACCGCCTACTATGCGGAGGCGCTGCCCGCGCGCGGCGCGCTGCTCGATCTGATGTCTTCCTGTGTCTCGCATCTGCCGCCGGAGCGCGACTGGTCGCGTGTTGTCGGTCTCGGCATGAATGCTGAGGAGCTGGCAGCGAATCCGCGCCTCAACGAGCGCGTGGTGCAGAATCTGAACCGCGAGCCCACGCTGCCGTTCGAGACCGCGTCATTTGCGGCCGTGATGATCGTGGTGTCCGTGCAGTACCTGACGCGACCGGTCGAGGTCTTTCGCGAGATTGCCCGCGTGCTTGAGCCTGGCGGGCGGGTGATCGTTGCGATGTCGCATCGCTGTTTCCCGACCAAGGCCGTGCGCGCGTTCCGAGAGCTGGATGCCGCCGATCGGGTGCGGCTGGTCAGCGCCTACTGCGAGCTT
Source organism: uncultured Pseudomonadales bacterium (assembly GCA_964628545.1). Classification (GTDB taxonomy): domain Bacteria; phylum Pseudomonadota; class Gammaproteobacteria; order Pseudomonadales; family Azotimanducaceae; genus UBA7803. The sequence goes on from CAZVMA010000046.1 coordinate 3,840, forward strand.
GCGGGTGGTTTCGAGGCCGCGGAATTCCTGGATCGTTCACCCTGGCAGGCTGACCCCCTCTGGATTGTCACCGCAACCCGATCAGGGTGACGGGCGCTGGCACCCCCGAGCTCGCGTTCGTCTGTTGCGGCGCAGGCTCACAGGGCGGTGATCGTGCCCATGCGGCGCTTCGCGCCTGCGCGCGCGGTTTCGTGCCCGTCCTGGATGCGCGCGAGCGTCGGGGCGTCGGCCTCGGTCTGGCTCATCTGATCCGGCACGCGCGGGCCGACGCGGGTGTAGCGGCCGGCGTCCATGGCCAGACGGGCGTGCACCAGCGCGCCGTTCGGGTCGCCCTGCGCGCCGCTGCCAAAGTAGCCGTAGCCCTCGACCATGCTGCGTGTGCCGGTGGCCTGGAAGCCGCAGCGCCACAGAAACTTCTCCGATGCCTGTCGCAGGATCTCGGGCCGGATCGTCAGATGGAACGACTCCTGCTGTCGGATAAACGGGCGCACCACCGAATTGGTGATGATGTAGCGCAGCTGCTCCGAGCGATTCACGGCACCGCCGTGCAGCACGCGGCCGTCGAGGAGCAGCACCGTGCCGGCTGGCGCCTCCAGATTGATGGCCGGTGGCACTGGGCCGAAACAGCCCTGTCCCTCGCAGTACAGCTTGTGCGAGCCCGGTATCAGCAGGGTGCCGCCGTTGACCTCGTTGACGTCCTGCAGGATGTAGATCGTGTTGACCAGAATGGGCGCATCCAGAAACCGGTACGGCGCGGCCAGCGACTGGTCCTGGTGCATGCCCTGTGGGTGACAGCCGGGGTAGGAGATGTTGGCAATGAAGCTGAGATGGTGCCAACCCGGGCCCAGCGCCTCGTCCAGCAATTGCTCGATCATTGGGCCCGCCTGGACGGCGTCTGGCTCATGCGACATGCAGCGCACGAACAGTTCGCCCTTGTTCACAAGCGCCCAGACGTGTTGCTGCGCTTCGCCAAGGTAGGCAATGCCGAGCGCGCGTTCGGCCGCCGCCTGCTCGGTCACGCGCCGGTGCATGGCGTGCGTCTGCTCAGGCGAGGCGCCGTCTTCGATCAGGCAGTAGCCCCACTCCTGAAAATCGCGCCGCAGCCGATGGATGTCCTTGGTCGGCTCCGGCAGCGCCTGTTGCTGCCAATAGGGGTGTTTGCGCGCCACCGTGGTGTCGTAGTAGCGGCCCTCACCCCAGATCAGGGCTGAACCCGGCTTTGGTGGGCGCAGCCAGGGATTGTGGCGCAGCAGCGAGCGGTAGGGTTCGCCCGACGTGACAAAATCGCGATACGGTGCAGCGACATCGACTGATGCGGAAGCGACGGCTGCGCGGGTGAATTCGAACGGAATCGACATCGGACGCCTCCCCATTTCCCACAGCCGCGATTGCCCGACGACGCGGCTCGTCAGATCATGCCGCTTGATGTGCTGAATGGCTATCGGGTTGCCGCCGCAAGATGGCGGGCGAGTATCGGGCCGAATGGGTCGAGCACAGCTTGGGCGTTCTTCGTGCTGGGATAGGCTGGGTCGAACCAGCGAGGCGGTTTCATGAAGCTCACGCACGCGTTGTTGCCGATGACGATACTGCTGCTGACGGCAGCATGCGCGGAAATTCCGCCGGATCGCGGACACGGCGAGGTGGATGCCCTCCTGAGCGAGCGCGGCCTGAGCGTAGCCGGCCCGGCACCGGCCGTGCTTGCCGACGGCGTACTCGACCTCTCAGAAGCGGTCTTGCTGGCGCTTGCCAACAATCCTGATCTCGGCGCGGAGTATGCGGCGCTCGGATTTCCGCTGGCGGACGTCGACGAGGCGGGGCGCCTTGGTAATCCTCGCATCAGCCTCGCGTACCTGTTTGCCGGCGCGTCAGGGGAACAAGACGAGAAAAGCTTCGAGCTCGGCCAGTCATTCACCGCGTTGATCCTGATGCCCAGCCGCAAGCGTCTGGCCCGAGCCGAGTTCGAGCGCCTGCAGCTGCAGGTGGCCGCCTCCGGTCAGCAGCTGGCGCATGAGGTCGCGGTGGCCTGGTACGCGTTGATCGCGGCCCGGGAACGCGTCCGCGAGCAGTCCCGCATCGCCGAGTTGGCCCGATTGTCAGCAGAACTGGTGGCGCGCTACGTGGCCGCGGGCAACCTGGAGTCGGCCGCAGCGGCTGAAGCGCGTCTGAGTGCCGCAGCGGCGCGACTGGATGCGTTGGCTGCTGAAACGGAACAGCGCGAAACGGCAATTCGGTTTGAGCGCCTGCTCGGGCTTCGCGCGCCGGTGGGCGGCTGGCCGATTCCGCAGGGCATGCCGCAGCCGCCGACCGCAGACCCGATTGCCGGAGCCGATGCCGTTGCGGCCGCAGATGCCGACCGTCTGGATCTGGTGGCTGCACGACGCGCCGTCGCCCGGTACGCGGACGCGCTTGGCGTCACCCGGCGCTTTCGCTACTTGGGCGACATCGAGCTTGGAGGTGCCGTCGACTGGAACGATGTCGGCGACCGCAGCTCCGGGCCACTCATGGCGCTGGAAATTCCGCTGTTCGATCAGGGTCAGGGCGATCTGTTGCGCGCGGAAGCCGCGCTCGGTCAGGCCGAAGCGGAACTGGAGGCGGTCCTGCTCGACATCGCGGCTGAGCTGGAGCGTGCGCTGGCCGCTCTGCGCATAGCCGACGAACGCTACCAGGTTCTGGCCACTGAGCTGTTGCCTACGACGCGGGAAATCGTCGCCCGAACGCGGGAAAAGGTCGATTTCATGCTGGCGAGCCCGTTCGATTTGCTGCTGGCGCGCCAGCACGAATTCTCGGCCAGCCGGGATACGCTTGCCGCTGCCGGTGACTACTGGCAGGCGCGACTGGCGCTTGCGCGCGCCACCGGTCAGCCACCGCCCGACGCGACCGGGCTGCCGCGGCTGCAGCTGCTTGATGCGCTTCAGCACGACACGCATCAGCACGACACGCACCAGCACGACACGCACCAGCATGAGTCGCCAGAACCCGATGGTCACCAGCACCACATGCAGCCACATCACTCCAATCAGCACGATCCTCAACCGATCACTGCCGAACAGAACGACGCCCGGCAAGGAGCGCAGCGATGACGACTCGAAGGACCGCGCTTTCGCTGCTGGGCCTGGGTTCGGTTGCCGGGGTTGCCGCGCCACTGGCCGCGCGCGTGGCGACGCAGCTGCCCGCGGTGGATGGCGCCGCTCCACCCCCCGCGGCGCAAGCCCCAGCGGCGAATGCTGCGCGGACGGCAAACTCCGCCGCAGATGTACCGTATCGTCCCGTGCGCACGCTGAACGGATGGACGCTGCCCTGGCGGATGAACGGCGGCGTCAAAGAGTTTCATCTGGTTGCCTGTGAGGTCGAGCACGAGTTTGCGCCGGGCACGCGCGCCAAGTGCTGGGGCTATAACGGCTCAACCCCGGGGCCGACCATCGAAGCAGTCGAGGGCGACCAGGTCCGGATCTATGTCACCAACCGGTTGCCCGAGCCAACCACGATCCACTGGCATGGGCTGCTTTTGCCGAGCGGCATGGATGGCGTGGGTGGCCTCAGCCAACCGCCGATACAGCCGGGCGAGACGTGGGTCTACGAGTTCCCGCTGGTTCAGAACGGAACCTGCATGTATCACCCGCATGCAGATGAATTGGTGCAGATCGCATTCGGCATGATGGGCATGTTCATCATCCATCCTCGGCCGGACGTCCGCGCGCAGACAGGGCAGGAGACGTACCCGGTCGATCGCGACTACTGTCTGCTGCTGCACAACTGGGCACTGCACCCGGGCACCTATCGGCCGGACCCCTCGATCATGCAGGCGTTCGACCTGTGGACGTTCAATTCGAAGGTCTTTCCAGCCATAGACCCCATGGTTGCGCGGACCGGTGAACGGGTGCGTGTGCGAGTGGGCAACCTGTCGATGTGGAACCATCCAGTGCATATGCACGGCGTGCAGTTCGAAGTGACCGGCTCCGACGGCGGTCGCTGGCCGCCCGGTCGTTGGCAGCGCGAAGTCACCACCATCGTCGGGGTTGGGCAGGTCCGCGATCTCGAGTTTGTGGCCGTGCCGGGTGATTGGGCGTTCCACTGCCACATGGCGCATCACACCATGAACCCGATGGGCCACGATTTGCCGAATCCGGTTGGAGTGGAACAGGGCGATCTCGTGCCGGGTATTGCGGCGCTGGTGCCTGGCTTCACGGCAATGGGGCAGCACGGCATGTCGGAACACGCTCAGCACCTGGCTGCGGGTCATGTCACCGGACCGCCGAACACGCTGCCCATGATGATGGGCCGTGGTCCGTACGGTAACCTGGAAATGGGCGGCATGTTTACGGTGATCAAGGTGCGGGATGATCTGGCGCCCGGCGACTTCCGAGATCCAGGCTGGTACCGCCAGCCGCCGAAGACCATGACCCGAAGGATCAGCGTTGACCCTGATTTCGGCGATCCGCCCTGGCGCGCTGACTGAACGCGGCACGAAGCAACCAGTTCGATAACCTAATCGCCTGTGCCTTCACCCTCGCGACGCGCTGCGCCGGCTCGGGGCACCAACTCGAAAATCCACAGTGCGCCAGCTGCCACCTGCGCCAGCGCGGCGTCGATCGTATCTTGCCTATGGGCAGCGCCCGGTGGCGCGCCGAGGTACTTCCGCGCCAATTCGCCGACCACGGCCGGCAGGGCGGGGTCGTTCGTGATGCGCACCAGATGGCGTTCGTAGATCGTGTCGTCGACCCGCAACCGGGCGCGGCCATCGCGCTCGGCCTCGGGCGGCCACTGCTTCCACAGGCGGCCCCACGTGCTCTGCATGTAGCCGGATGGGATAAACAGACGGCCGTCATGCACCATGACCCAGGTGGTGCGCGATCGCGCCGGCTGCAGCAGCTGAAACTGTACGGTGTCTCGATCGCGAAGCGCTTGCCAATCAGGCTCTGGCCCGGACCAGATGGTGCCGGTGCGGAACGCGCCGCCCGCCACAATGCCCGTGGGGCCGTCGCCGAAGCGCAGCACCGCAAGCGTGCCAAGCGCGATGCCGGAAACCGTCAGCAGGGCATACAGCAGCCATCGCGCGATGCGTTTCATTTGCTTACCTCCCCCGGTCTATCCCCAGTGTGCTTCATGGCGCGATCGCCGGCCAACGAACACTCCTCGGCGGGTTGGTCGCGGCCATCTTCAGCCGGCCGTTGCGACCTGTGCAAATGCCGCAATGTGAACCACACTGCAGTGACACTCACGGCGTGGCTGCTAAGGTTTCGCTCATGTCACAACGTCCGCATGTCTCGCAAATCGCCCTAGCCGCGGAGGCCGCCGCGCTGCTGCTGCGCTCGCCGAAGTGGAGCGTCAGCGATGTGCTGGGGCTGCTGGAGATCGGCGACACGGAATTCCGAAGTCTGGTGGACGCTGACCCCAGGCTCGCGCGCGTGCTGGCGGCGCGCGCCGGCGGCGCCCTGTTCAACGGGCTGGTCGAGCGCCAGTGCCGGGTTTGTGGCGAAAGCTTTGCCACCGCCACCTTCCGCGATCATTGCAGTTCGGCGGCGTGCGCCCGCATCAGTCGGCTGCGACGCACGCACTGAACCTTTCCCCGCGTGTGGTCGCGAAAGCTGACCAACGCTATACAGGCCAAACCCCGTCGCATGCTTCGGCTTCCGCCGATCCTGGCCATGGCGGCAGCGTGATGCCCAGAACGCAGAGAACTTCGTTTCCGGTCGCCCGAAACTGGAAGCCCGTTTCGGGTGGAATGATCACGCAGGTTCCTGGCGCGAGCGGCACGACGCTGTCACCCATGGGCTGCTGTCGCCAAAGTGCGCCTGTGCCGGAAAGGACATACCAGATCTCCTCGATGGTCCGGTGTCGCACCGGTTTGCTGACCTGCCCGGCGGCGAGAGTGAAGTGCGCAACGCTGGCGCCGGCAACGCGGACCAGCGGCCGCACGTCCGAGCCATCCGGGGCTGACTCGGGCAGCGCTTCATCCAGTCGGCGGGTCGTGAAGGTGTTCATGTTGCTCGCCGATCAGCGCTGGAAGACGAACCAGTTCTTCGACCCGTCCGGGTTGGTCCAGTAGAACTCGAGCACCCCGTCCCGGAGCGTTGCGGTGCCGTTGTTCCAGGCCTCGAGAGCGCCATCGAAACGAACGGTGTCGCCCGCTACCCGGTAGCGCCCGCCGGCACTGCCGTTGTATCGGTAGCGCCCTCCCGCCAATAGGTCGATGGTCCCGACCGTGCTGGCGATGCCGTGCCAGGTGCCGGCCAGGCCGGCACCGTCGGCATTGGCGTCGAATTCCTCGGAATCGACCGCAACTCGCTCCGCGCTGTCGACCGACGGGCTCGCGCTTGCCGCGCGGTCCTGTGCGGATCGGCCAGCGCCGGTGGTCACCGTGAAGCTGCCCTCGGCAACGCCATCGATCATGAATCGGTAGCGGCCAGGCTCCAGATTCTGGCCGCTCGCGATCAGCGCATTGATGCTGCCGTCCGACATGGCGCCGCCGCTGCTTTCCGCGACGACCGCGCCCCGCTCATCGATCACGCGAAGGGTGAAGCCCGCGCCGGCCAGACTCGGCGCCCTGGCGCTGAAATTGAGATAAACCTGGCCGCTCATGAAGCCCGGGCTGACCTCGGTGGCGCAGCTGACCCCGACGGCGCATCGTGGTGATGAAGCGCTGATGTTGCGCGTGTCGTCCCACGCCAGCGCAGTGGCCGAACTTGTCAGGGTCAGGCAGAGGCAAGCGGCGCGTCGCAATCTGAGGGAAAGCATGATCACCTGTCCGTGGCAGAAGCGAAAACGTTAACGTACCCGGGCGTGCTGACAAAAGGTTTATGATCCCCTGGGTCAGGTTCAGGGGCGACATCATGAGGCAATCATTCCGGCGGTTCGTGCTGATCACGCTGCTCGGCTGTCTGGCAGCGCAGTCTCGGGCTGCGGAACCCGCGGGCTGGGGGTACGAGGGCGAAACGGGTCCATCCGCCTGGGGTCGCCTTAACCCGGCGTGGGCGCTCTGCGAGTCTGGCCGCAACCAGTCGCCCATCGACATCCGCGACACCATCGAGGCCGAGCTGCCGCCACTCGAGTTGTACGCCAAGTTCACCGTGCGCACGCTGCGCGATACCGGCGAGACCGAACAGGTTGTATCCGATGACTCGGCGGTCCTGCATGTCGACGGCGTCGCGTTCGCGCTCGATCACATGCACTTTCACGCCCCGTCCGAGAATCGCGTCGACGGGCAAGAGTTTCCGCTGGAAGCGCATCTGGTCCACGCAAGCGGCGCCGGCGAGCTGGCGGTGGTCTCTGTCCTGTTCCAGATCGGCGCTGCCAATCGGGCGCTGGTTGATATTGGCGACAGAGCGGATGGTCGATCGGTCTTGCCGGATCAGGCTGGCATGCAGGACGAGATCGACATCACCTTCCCTACTGCCGACTTGCTGCCGGCAAACCGTGACTATTTCCGTTTCAGTGGGTCGTTAACCACCCCGCCGTGCACCGAGGGTGTGCGGTGGCTGGTGCTGAAGTCGCCGGCGACGGCGTCTGCCGAGCAGATCGACTCGCTCGCGAAGGCCATTGGGGTTGGCAACAATCGCCCGATACAGGCTCACTTCGGGCGCCCCATTCTGCGCTGATCGCGACGCGCGCTCATGCAGGCCGCCGCACCAGACCGAGCTGCCGGCTCTCGGCAACAAGCGCGCCGGTGCTGTCCCAGAGCCAGCCCGTTTCGATCATGCGTCCGAGGTGCAGGCTGTCGGTTTCGAAGCGGGCCTGCACCCAGCCGGGCGATGGTGCCCGCACCACGTGCACGGTGAGCTCGACGGTAGGTACCCAGCCCACCCGACCAAGCAGCGCGAAGGGCGACGGCGGGAACCCGTCGGCAAAGAGCGGCAGCACCGCCGTGTCGGGCGGACGGCCATCGGCCAGCCTGATCCATCCGTCCATGCGCGCACGCGGTGCTGCACCCGGCAGCGGGGGCGCGAAGCGCACGTCCAGTCGGTTATCGATCGCCAGGTCGACGCCTTGGGCAGAACCGTCGCGCGCCGGACAGTCCTCCGGCGGCGGAATTGTGGGCGGCAGCATCACCGCAGGCAGGTCGAACCCGAGATCAGCTGTGATCGAACCGAAAGCCGCCAGTACTTCAATCTTCGCCGTATTGCCCTGCAGGAGGCGTGCGCGCACCGTTGTCAGCGCGCGACCGCTGCGTATCACGTCGACCTGAACCTCAAAGGATTCGCCGCCCGTGCCGGGGCGCAGGTAATGCGTGGTGACGGAGAGCGGATCCTGATGCGGAATGGTGCGACGAATGGCGGCGAGCACCACGGCGAGCAGGTAGCCGCCGTTCGGGTTGGCGCCGATATTCCACGCCGAGGTCAGGGTGCCCGCGTAACGGCTTGAATCCGCGCTCTGGTCGAGCAGCTGAACCTCGGTCTCACGATCGAAATCCCAGTTCGCCATGGCGCGGGATCAATGGCCGCGCGGGGCGGCGGTTGATTGGTCGTGACTGTCGGCGTACTG
>CAZVMA010000047.1:0-12294 GCA_964628545.1 uncultured Pseudomonadales bacterium
GCCGAGCCGTGTGTCTTCGGCAGCACACCGACTTCGATATTGATCGGGCGCACCGTGCGCAGGTCTCGGCCGTCGATCCGGGGCTCGCCGTTCAGGACGCGCTGCCGGACGATGGACTTCTCGATCTTGCCGAAGGTCTCGTCGATCTCGTCAGCCTTGTATTGCGGTGCATCCCCGCCCGCGAGCTGCTCGATCGCTTGTCGACGCAGTTCGCCAATCCGGTTCTGACGCTTGACCTTGTCGCCAATGCGGTAGGCCTCGCCCAGATCCGCGCGAATCGCGGCGGAGACGGCTTCCTTCAATACGTCATTGCTGACCGCAGGCTGCCATTCCCAGCGCGGATTGCCGGCCTCGCGGGCCAGCGCTTCGATGGCGTCGATGGCCACCTGCATTTCCTGGTGCGCGAACAATACCGCGCCCAGCATCTCGTCTTCGGTCAGCTCCTGCGCTTCCGACTCTACCATCAGCACCGCTTCGCGCGTGCCCGCTACAACCATCAGCAGTTGTGACGACTTAAGCGCCGCGTAGCCGGGGTGCAACAGGTACTGGCCATCCAGGTATCCGACGCGCGCGCCACGGACCGGGTCATCGAACGGAATGCCGGAGACCGCCAGCGCGGCGGATGCCCCGAGCATGGACGCGATATCCGGATCTTGATCCCGGTCGGCGGACATGACGGTGCAGACGACCTGCACTTCGTTCATGAAGCCTTTCGGAAACAGCGGGCGCAGCGGGCGATCAATCAGCCGCGAGGTCAGCGTTTCCTTTTCGCTTGGCCGACCTTCGCGACGGAAGAATCCGCCTGGAATCTTGCCGGCGGCGTAGCTTTTTTCCTGATAGTTCACCGTGAGCGGGAAAAACGATTGCCCTGGCTTGACGTTCTTCATACCCACGACCGTGCACAGCACGACCGTATTTCCCATCGTGACCAGCACCGAGCCGGTCGCCTGTTTGGCGATGCGCCCGGTCTCCAAAGTGACCTGCTGATCGCCAAACTGAAACTGTTTCGTGACGATATTCAAACCTGATTCCTCCAATATGTGCCGATCAGCGGCGCAGGCCAAGTCGGCCAAGCAGTGCCGCGTAGCGGTTCGCATCCTTCCGCTTCAGGTAGTCCAACAGCTTGCGGCGCTGGTTGACCATTCGGATCAGACCGCGCCGGGAGTGATGGTCCTGCTTATGCGCCTTGAAATGTTCCTGGAGCGCGTTGATGTTGTACGTCAGCAGGGCCACCTGAACCTCCGGAGACCCGGTATCGCCGGCGTCCGACTGGAAATCCTTGATGATTGCTGCCTTCTGATCAGCGGAAAGTGCCATTTTCTGTTACTCCAATATGCTCTTTTGCCATTCGAGGTCACCGCGCATATTTGCAGTGATCTCAACCACCGACGACCAGCCGCCTGGGTGCGACCCGACCGTCGTCCAGTATCTCACCCACGCCAAGGAAGCGTGCGTGACCCTGTTCTCCTGTCGCTGACAGGCGGACCAACCCGCTGCGCGGCGCATGGGCCACGATGACGGCTTGTCCCTTGCGCATATAGTACGCCGTATCGTCGTTCAGCCTCACCTCAGGCCACGCTGCGACAGCCGTGTCGACGGGCAGCAGCAACGCATCACGCGCAGGGCCCTCGGCATCCAGCACCATGGTTTCGGTCACACACTGCGCCTCTGTGTAGGGTCCGGCCGCCAGGCGTCGCAGCGCAGTCACATGCGCGCCACAACCCAGCGCACGGCCGAGATCCTCAGCGATCGTGCGAACGTAGGTGCCCTTGCTGCAATGAATCTCGAGCGTCAGCTCGTCAGATTCGAATGCCAGCAGGCGATTTTCGTGAATGGTGACCCGACGCGCCTCGCGGGGGACCTCGATACCTTGCCGAGCCAGTTTGTACAGAGGTTGGCCCTGATGCTTGATGGCTGAAAACATCGACGGTATCTGCTGGATGTCGCCGCGAAAATTTTGCAGCTCTGCCTCCACGCGGTGCGCATCGACCCCCTCGACCGGTCTGACCTCGACGACTTGTCCTTCCGCGTCGCCTGTTTCCGTGGCGACGCCCAGCCGGATACGGGTCCAGTACCGCTTGTCGGAATCCAGCAGGAACTGCGAGAACTTGGTGGCCTCACCGAAACACAGCGGCAAGACTCCGGTCGCGAGCGGGTCGAGAGCCCCCGTATGCCCCACTTTCTCGGCGCCAAACAAGCGCTTGATTCGCTGCACCGCATCGTTCGATGTCATGCCGAGCGGCTTGTCAAAGACCAGCACGCCATTCAGCTCTCGTCCGCGCTTACGCCTGGCCATCGACGCTCCGGGCTTCGTTGGATGCTGACTCGAGTGACGCACGTCCTTGATCATCGCGCAGAGCACGATCGATCAGAGCATCCAGTCGCTGGCCTCGTTCCGGCACATCGTCATAGTGGAAGCGCAGGCGGGGCGTGGTCCGCATGGTGTGGCGCTTGGCCAGTTCCGAGCGGAAGAAACCGGCTGCCCCATTCAGGACGGCGATCAGCTCCTGACGCGCGGTATCCGAGTGCGCGGCCAGCGACGACACGTAAATGTCGGCGTAGGACAAGTCGCGACTGACCTTGACCTCGTTGACGCTGACCATGCCCACGCGGGGATCGCGCATGTGGCGCTGCGCGATCTGCGCGATCTCATCGCGCAGAAAATCCGCGATCCTGAGGCTGCGGCCGGACTCCCTTGTCGTCATTAGAGCTGCCGCGCCACAACCTTGGTTTCGAAGACTTCGATGAGATCTCCGGGCCGGACGTCGTTGTAGTTGCGAACCCCGATACCGCATTCGGTTCCGGCACGGACCTCGCTGACGTCGTCCTTGAACCGGCGCAGCGACTCGAGTTCGCCCTCGAAGATCACCACGTTGTCGCGCAACACGCGAATCGGCTTGTTTCGATACACCTGACCCTCGGTGACCATGCATCCCGCCACCTGCCCAAAGCGCGGTGACCGGAACACGTCGCGCACTTCGGCGACGCCGAGGATTTCCTCGCGCACTTCCGGGGCCAGCATGCCCGAGAGCACGCTCTTCACGTCGTCCAGCAGCTCATAAATGATGCTGTAGTAGCGGAGGTCGACACCTTCCCGCTCGATGATGGTCTTGGCCGCGCCGTCTGCACGCACGTTGAAGCCGAACATTGCGGCGCCATACGTCACCGCCATGTTGGCATCGGTTTCGGTAATGCCGCCCACACCGGAACCGAGCACGTTGACCGATACCTCGTCGTTGCCAAGATCGGACAACGCGTGGGTAATTGCTTCCAGGCTGCCGCGAACGTCGGCCTTCAGAACCACCTTCAGAACTCGCTTCTCGCCCTCGCCAAGGTTCGCAAAGAGATTCTCCAGCTTGCTCGCTTGCTGTGCTGCAAGGCGGTGCTCCTGGCTGCGGCCCTTGCGGAACTCCGCCAGTTCACGCGCGGTACGTTCGTCGCTGGCCACGGAAAACTCGTCGCCCGCACCCGGCGTACCGGACAGGCCCAGCACTTCCACTGGCACCGATGGTCCAGCCTCTTTCACCATGGCGCCGCTCTCGTCGAACAGCGCGCGCACGCGACCGTAGTATTCCCCTGCGATCACCACATCACCCTGGCGGAGGGTGCCGTTCTGGATCAGCACCGTCGCCACCGGGCCACGGCCGCGGTCGAGACGGGACTCGATGACCACGCCTCGGCCCGGCGCATCCGCTGTCGCCCGCAGCTCCAGAATCTCGGCCTGCAGCAGGATCGCTTCGAGCAGCGCATCGATACCATCGCCCGTCAGCGCCGAAACCTGCACGAATTGCGCGTCGCCGCCCCAGTCTTCCGGCACCACGCCCCTGGCCACCAACTCGTTCGTGACCCGCTCCGGATCCGCCCCGGGGAGGTCCATCTTGTTGATTGCGACCACAATCGGCACTTCCGCCGCACGCGCGTGCTGAATGGCTTCGGCCGTCTGCGGCATGACGCCATCATCCGCCGCCACCACCAAGATGACGATGTCCGTCGCGCGAGCGCCGCGCGCGCGCATCGCAGTAAACGCAGCATGGCCGGGCGTACCGATGAAGCTGGCTCGGCCAGCCGGCGTTCCGACGCTACAGTCGCCGAGATGCTGGGCAATGCCGCCTGCTTCGCCCGCAGTCACGCGGGTCTTGCGGATATAGTCAAGGAGCGACGTCTTCCCGTGGTCGACGTGACCCATGACCGTCACTACAGGCGGACGCGGCGCGCCTTCGCCGACGATCTTCAGCGATCGCTCGAGGGCCTGCTCCATGGCGTCGGCGTGGATAATCTTCGGTCGATGGCCCAGTTCCTCGACCACCAGAACTGCTGTGTCCTGGTCGACGGGTTGGTTGATCGTGGCCATGATGCCCATGCCCATCAACGACTTGATCAGGTCGCTCGCCTTGATGGTCATACGGCTGGCCAATTCGCCCACCGTGATGAATTCCGGGATCTCGACCTCACGAGAGATGAATTCCGTTGGCTTGAATTCGCCGCCCTGCTGATCCATCCGCAATGGACCGCCGGCGCCTCGGCGCTTGCCGCGCCGATCGACCTTCAAGGACAACTCGCGTCGACGACCAAATCGATCGTCGCCTTCACCACCTCCCTCGCGGCCACGCTCACGCCCTTTGCCGGGGCCGCGCTTGGCGCCCTTGTCGGCGGCAGGCTTTGCCGGCGCCGGCGCGGCGGCAGGCGTTTCGGCTGGACGGGCCGTCTGCGCGCGTTTTTCTTCCGCTGAGCGACGCTCTGCTTCCGCACGCTCCGCTTCTTCCTTCAGCCGCTGCTCTTCCCGTCGCCGCTCTTCCTCGACGCGACGCTCCGCTTCTTTGCGGCGCTGTTCTTCTTCGGCCTGGATACGAGCTTCTTCCTGCTCATGGATGCGCTGTGTCTCAATCTCGGTATGACTCAGCGCCGGCGCGGCCTCCTGTTCGGCAGAGGGCTCTTCCGGGGCTCCGCCATCCAGCTCATCGCGCTTGACGTACGTGCGCTTCTTGCGCACCTCGACCGTGACATTGCGGCCCGTGCGGCCTTGTCCGGCGCGCAGCGTACCCACGGTCTTTCGCGTCAGCGTGATCTTTTTCGGACCCTCATCGCCGGTTCCGCGCGTACGTTTCAGAAAATCGAGCAGAACCTGTTTCTGCTCTTCCGAAACCGCCGCCTCGGCGGTTTCGTGCGGCAGGCCCGCTTCCTGCATCTGCCGCAGCAAACGCTCGACCGGGGCGCCGACTGTTTCTGCCAGCTGTTTGACTGTGACGTCCGACATGACTTGTTCCTTCCGTCGCCCGGTTACTGACCTGCGTCTTCGAACCAGGGTGCACGCGCGGTCATGATCAGTGCCGCAGCGCTCTCTTCATCCAGATCGGATGCGATATCGAGCAGGTCCGGCACCGCAAGCTCCGCGAGATCTTCCATCGTGACCACCCCGCTCCCGGCCAGCTTGAAAGCCAGCGGCCGGGTCATGCCCGCCATTGCCAGCAGGTCGTCAGCGGGCTGGGTGTCGCCCAACGCCTCTTCGCTCGCGATTGCGCGGGTGAGCAACGCATCCTTGGCGCGGTTGCGCAGCTCCAAGACGATTTCCTCGTCGAATCCTTCGATTGCCGTCATTTCGTCAATCGGCACGTAGGCAATTTCCTCGAGCGTCGTGAACCCTTCCTCGACCAGCACCACGGCAACATCTTCATCAACGCTGAGCGCGTCGATGAACTCGTTGATGATCCGATTCGATTCTTCATTCTGCCGCGCTTCAGCTTCTTCCTTGGTCATGATGTTGAGCGACCAGCCAGTGAGCTCACTCGCCAACCGCACATTCTGGCCGCCGCGTCCGATCGCTTGCGCGAGATTCTGTTCGCCCACGGCGATATCCATGGCGTGCGCGTCCTCATCGAGCACGATCGACTCGACTTCAGCCGGCGCCATGGCGTTGATCACCAGCTGCGCCGGATTGTCATCCCACAGCACGATATCGATTCGTTCCCCGGCGAGCTCGCCGGATACCGCCTGCACGCGGGACCCGCGCATGCCGACACACGCCCCAACGGGGTCGATGCGGCCGTCATTGGTGCGCACCGCGATCTTCGCGCGCGAGCCAGGGTCGCGCGCGGCCCCGCGGATCTCGATGACCTGCTCGGCGATTTCCGGCACCTCGATCTTGAACAGCTCGGTCAGCATGCGCGGCGCAGTTCGGGTCAGGATCAACTGCGGGCCACGATTCTCTGGGCGGATCTCGAGCAGCAACGAGCGCACCCGATCACCCATCCGGAACGTCTCGCGCGGGATCAGGTGCTCGCGCGTGAGCAGACCCTCGGCGTTGTTGCCCAGATCGACGATGACGTTGTCCCGCCCCAGCTTCTTGATTGTGCCGCTGACAAGCTCGCCTACACGAGGCTGATAGGCTTCGACGATCTGCGCCCGCTCGGCCTCGCGCACCTTTTGCACGATCACCTGCTTGGCGGTCTGCGCGGCGATGCGGCCAAAATCGACGGAGGCCACGGGTTCCTCGATCACGCTGCCGAGGACCGCCTTGGCGTCACGTGCCTGAGCCTCCTCGACCGTCAGCTGCGCTTCGGGGTTCCATTCCTCTTCCGCCTCAGGGTCGGCTACGGTCCACACCCTGAACGTTTCGTAGGTGCCGCTATCGCGATTGATGTGAACGCGAAACTCAGCCTGTTCCCCGTGCTTTTTCTTGCTCGCCATGGCGAGTGCAGCCTCGAGCGCACCGAAGATCACGTCCTTCGGAACGCTCTTCTCGTGGGACACCGAGTCGACGACCAGAAGAATTTCCTTACTCATAGCTGCTTTGACCCTTGTTCTGCACGGCGTCAATCAAACTGCGGCACCAGCCGCGCCCGCTGGATGTTCTCGAGCGGCAGGACATATTCCTCCGCCTCGACCTGCACCAGCACCTCGTCGTTCTCGACTCCCGCCAACACGCCTTGAACACGCTTCGACCCCTCGAACGGATAGTGCAGTCGCACATCCACTACCTGCCCGATGTTGCGCAGATACTGGGCGGGCTTGAACAGGATCCGGTCCATGCCGGGCGACGAAACTTCCAGCGTGTACGTTTGCGGGATAAGGTCCTCGACATCCAGCACGTCGCTGACCTCTCGGCTGATAAGTTCACAGTCCTCGATAGTCACGCGGCCTTCCAAGCGTTCGATATAGATGCGCAGCCGCGAGTGCCGCCCCTGCGCGGCATATTCGATGCCCCACAGCTCCAGCCCTTCGTGGGCTTCAACCATCGGCGCCAGAAGCGCCTCGAGTTCCTGCTCGCGTGTGTTCAAGCTGCTCCGGATTTGCACGGCACGGTTCTGGCCCGCTCCGGTTGATGTCCTGAGGTGCGCACCCGAAACCGGGCTGCAGGCGACGGTAGACTTGCGCGCACCGCACGCGCGTCTGTCTGAAGGACCCGCGGCAACCTCCACCGATACGGAGGCCACCGACAGGATTTTGGATATCGAAGACGCGAGCCGCGAGGGCGCGCTGCCTACGAAAAGGCCCCACAAGGGGGCCTGACGAATCCTATGGTAGCGGGGGCAGGATTCGAACCTACGACCTTCGGGTTATGAGCCCGACGAGCTACCAGACTGCTCCACCCCGCATCAGGGACCGCGAATACTAGAGAGCCAACTCAGGGTTTGCAACCAGAATCTGGCGCAGCGACGCGCCAAAAGGTCGCGAATGAATGGTGCCGAAGAGAGGACTCGAACCTCCACGGGCTTTCGCCCACTACCCCCTCAAGATAGCGTGTCTACCAATTTCACCACTTCGGCGGGGACCCCGGTCAGAGCTCCGGGATATCGGAATCTACACTGTCCGATTCCTGAGTCAACGTTTCATCCGTTTGTTTTTGCGCTTCCGGGGCAGGCTCGGCGGCGGAGTCACCGGCTACGCCGGGGGTGTCTTCCTGCGCGCCACTCAAGGCTTCGGGCGCATCCGGAACGTCAATGTCCGGCATGTCCGTTGGCGCCGGTGCCGCCGTCTCGCCAAGTTCAAGCGCCGGCAAGCCCAGCTCGTCCAAGTTCGTGGCGCGCTCCTTAGCCATGTAGGCGAGGGCGAATGAAATCAGGAAAAAACCCACCGACAGCCAGACCGTCGCCTTCGTAAAGAACGACGCAGCGCCTGCGGAGCCGAACATGGTACTGGCGCTGCCGCTGCCAAATGCGGCGCCCACATCGGCGCCCTTGCCCTGCTGCAATAGCACGAGAACCGCCAGGGCCAGGGCATCAACAACCAGCAACATCAGCAGTATGGTTTCGAGGGTCGACATCACCGGTCTCTCTGAACGTATGCGTTTAAGTTGGCTCGCCCGCGCTTTGCGCGACGGCCACGATGATCTTGCGGAACGTCTGGGCATCGAGGGATGCGCCACCGACCAGCGCGCCGTCGATGTCCCGCTCTGCCGCCAGCGACCCCGCATTCTCGGGAGTCACGCTGCCGCCGTAAAGCAGGCGCACATTGCCGCCCGCAGCACCGAAGCGCGCCTCGAGCCAGGACCGTATGACCGCATGCATGCCCTGGGCTTGCGCCGGGGTCGCCGTGCGGCCGGTGCCGATCGCCCAAACCGGTTCGTAGGCGATGCATAAGTGCTCTGGCACGGCTTGAGCCAACGCCGTGCGTAACTGCCGCTCGACTACCGCCTCGGCCGAACCGGCGTCACGCTCCGCCAGCGTTTCGCCCACGCAAAGGATGGGCGTGAGGCCGGCATCCTGTGCTGCCAGACACTTCGCTGCGATCTGCTCGTCGGCATCACCGGCTTGACGTCGCTCCGAGTGACCCACCAGCACGAATGTACATCCACAGTCCGTCAGCATCGGAGCCGATATGGCACCGGTACAGGCCCCTGACGCCAACCAGTGCATGTCCTGGGCACCAAGAGCAAACCCTGCCGACGCTGCGGCGCCGGACGCGCCTTCCAGATAACAGGCCGGCGGCAGGAACACTGTCTCGACGCGCGACCGGTCGTCAGGACTGGCGCCTGAAGCGCCATTAACCTCAGCAAACGACGCCAGAAAGGCTGCGACGCGCGCGCGATCGCCGTGCATCTTCCAGTTCGCGGCGACGAGGGCCTTGCGCACGCTACGCTCTCCGGCTCGCGGGGCGCGCAATGTTAACGACTCGATGTTCGAGGCACAATCTAACGCGCAGTCCTCCCGAGCATGGCCTCAGCGCTTCGACGCAACACCTACCGCGACGTCGGCCAGAGCCTCGGCTAGCTGATGGACTTCATCCGCCGACTCACCCTCCACCATCACGCGCAGTACTGGCTCGGTACCGGAGGGCCGGATCAATACACGACCACGACCAGCAAGGTCCGCTTCCGCGGCGGCGGCGGCATCCCGCAGATCCTTGGCGCCGGCACGACCTTTCGGGTCCGCAACACGCACATTCAGCATGACCTGCGGCAGCTTGTTCATGCCGTCCAGCAGCTCGCGCAGACTCCGGCCCGTTTCCACCATCGGCGTAAGGACCTGCAGGGCGGCGACAATGGCATCGCCTGTCGTGGCCAGATCGAGACACAGAATGTGTCCGGAAGACTCTCCTCCCAGCTGCCAGCCCCGCTTATGCAGCTCGAGCAGCACATAACGATCGCCGACACTCGCCCGCGCGAACGGGACACCGTCGGCCGCTAAAGCTCGTTCGAGACCGAAGTTAGTCATAACCGTGCCGACTACGCCGCCCGCCAGGGTGCCGGAAGCCGCCCGAGCCCGGGCAATGACATACAGCAGCTCATCGCCATCGACCACGGCCCCTGCACTGTCGACCATGACCACCCGATCGCCATCACCATCGAAAGCGATGCCAACGTGCGCACCCTCCTCCACGACACGACGCGCAAGCGCCGCCGGCGCCGTCGCCCCGCAGTCGGCGTTGATGTTGGTACCGTTCGGGGTGTTGCCCATCACGATCACATCGGCGCCAAGTTCTTCGAAGACTCGCGGCGCCACGTGATAGGTAGCCCCGTGGGCGCAATCGAGCACCAGCCGGAGCCCGCGCAGACTGAGACCACGGCCGACCGTCGCCTTGCAGAACTCGATATAGCGACCAGCCGCGTCGTTGATGCGCGCCGCCTTGCCGAGACGATCAGAGTCGACGCAAGCCAGCGGCGCGTCCAGCAGCTGCTCGATTTCGAGTTCAAGCTCGTCGGGCAGCTTGTCGCCGTTCCGATCGAAGAACTTGATGCCGTTATCCTGGTAGGGATTGTGGGACGCGGAGATCACGATGCCCGCATCCGCGCGCAGCGTTCTCGTGAGATAGGCGATGGCCGGCGTCGGCATGGGCCCTACCAGGCTGACGTGGGCGCCTGCGGCCACCAACCCGGATTCCAGAACCGACTCGAGCATATAGCCCGAGATGCGCGTGTCCTTGCCGATCAGAACGTGTCCGCCACAGCCGCCGCCCAGCACTCGACCCACGGCCCAACCAAGTCGCAGGCAAAAGTCTGGGGTGATCGGAAACTCGCCCACCCGACCGCGAATGCCATCGGTACCGAAATAGCGTCTGCTCACCCAAGCCTCTCCCCAGTTCTGGTCTATTGGTCGATACCGTTCCAATTCGAGGCGCTGAAGGCGGCACGCACGCGCAAGGCATCCACCGACTCCGCCACGTCATGGACGCGCAGGATGTCCGCACCCCGATCCGCAGCCGCCATGGCCGCAACCACGCTGCCGATCAGTCGTTCCGCCACCGGCCGCCCGGTAATCGCGCCAATCATGCGCTTGCGTGAGACGCCGACAAGCAGCGGCAAATTACCGAAACGAAGACGTTCAAGCGCGCACAGCAGGGTCATGTTGTGCGCGAACGATTTGCCGAATCCGATCCCGGGATCCAGCAGCAGCCGATTCTGTGCCACCCCTGCGCGATGCAGGGCCTCAACGCGGCCGTGAAGAAAATCACGCACCTCGCTAATCACATCGACGTATTCCGGGTTCGACTGCATCGATTGTGGCTCGCCCTGCATGTGCATGACGCACGCCGCGAGCGCGGTTCCCGCGAGGACATCGATCATGGCGGGATCACGAAATCCGGTCACATCATTCAGCATGTGCACCCCTCGCTCGGCCGCGGCCGCGGCAACTACCGCGTGCCGAGTGTCCACCGACAGACACACGTCGAGATCGGACAGCGCCTCCAGGGCCGGCAGCACACGTCGAAGCTCTTCCTCAGGCGCAACCGGGCTGGCGCCGGGGCGGGTGGATTCGCCGCCGATATCCAATATGTCGGCGCCGGCCGCCACCATCGCGACGGCGGCGGCGCGGATCGCGTCCTGATCGGCCGCGCCACGATAAAGGCGGCCGCCGTCCGAGAACGAATCCGGTGTGACGTTCAGAATGCCCATGACCAAAGGGCGGTCGCAGACGAGCGACCGGTCGCCACAGCGAATGATGCGCGTCGGCGAGTGCGATTCAGCGGCCATTGAGCAAGCGTCGCTGACGGACGGGCCCCCGCATTGGGCCCTGGCTCACACCTCTTCGACCGGACCACCGATCGGCGCGTCACCCCCGCGGGGACGCTCGCCGGACGCTGGCGGGTTGCCCGACGCCGAAGGCGGCAAGTCGCCCGGTGCACGCGGACGCGCGCCGACCATAATGTCATCGATCTGTTCCGAAGCGAGCGTCTCGAATTCAACCAGGGCGTTCGCCATGGCGTGAAGCTTGTCCAGATTCTCAGTGAGCAGTCGCTTCGCAGTGCCGTAGCACTCGTCGATGATCGTGCGCACTTCTGCGTCGATCGACCCCGCCGTGCCGTCCGAGAACGCCTTCGGTTTCACCCCGCCCGACATGCCGAGGAACACCTCCTGGTCGGCCTCGTCATACATGATCGGGCCGAGCCGGTCGGACAGGCCCCACTTCGTAACCATGTTGCGCGCCAAACGCGTGGCGCGCTCGATGTCGTTCGAGGCGCCGGTCGTCACGTATTCCGGGCCCAGAATCATCTCTTCCGCGATGCGGCCGCCGAACAGGCTGCAGATCTGGCTGCGAATTGCCTGACGGCTGAGGCTGTAGCGATCTTCCTCCGGCAGAAACATCGTGACCCCGAGCGCACGACCGCGGGGGATGATGCTGACCTTGTACACGGGATCATGTTCAGGCATCAGGCGGCCGACGATCGCGTGTCCAGCCTCGTGATAAGCCGTGTTGCGCTTTTCCTTCTCCGACATGACCATCGATTTGCGCTCAGCGCCCATCATGATCTTGTCCTTGGCCTTCTCGAATTCGACCATCTCGACCAGCCGCTTGCCCGCGCGAGCGGCGAACAGCGCGGCTTCGTTCACCAGATTGGCCAGGTCGGCGCCCGAAAATC